>RFVJ01000176.1 GCA_009928125.1 Betaproteobacteria bacterium | reverse complement strand
GTGGGATCGTGAATGACAAAGAATATCTCGAGCAAAGTTCGGGGGGTGATGACTTGCGGGTCGAACACCAACTTGACCACCTCGTTGTGTCCCGTTGTGCCTGAGCAAACTTGCTCGTAGGTGGGGTTGCGGGTTTGCCCATTGGCATAGCCAGACTCCACATCCAAAACACCTTTGACCTGAACGAACACTGCTTCGGTACACCAAAAGCACCCGCCGCCAAGGACCAAAGTTTGCGCATGAGAAGGAAATTGCATGACCTCATTCTGACCCAAAACGCCCGTCACAGCACGAAAACCCCGCCTGAAGCAGGCACATGTCAGCGCTTGAACGGGCATCTCAATGGGACAACTCCATGGAACATTTCGCATGGCGATAAAATCACCACATCTTTTATCTTGCATGGATTGACATCATGAAGCCTGGTTTTCAATGGGACGACGCTTTTTTACTGAACGAGCAACTGAGCGACGACGAGCGTGCCATCGTTGATGCAGCTCACAACTTCTGTCAGGAAAAACTCCAAACTCGCGTCTTGATGGCGGCTCGCCATGAAACTTTTGACCGCGACATCATGAACGAGTTTGGCAGCATGGGCTTTCTGGGTTCCACCATTGAAGGCTATGGCTGCGCAGGTTTGAACTATGTCAGCTACGGCTTGGTGGCCCGTGAAGTTGAACGAGTCGACAGTGGTTACCGCAGCGCCATGAGTGTGCAAAGCTCCTTGGTCATGCACCCCATTCATGAATATGGCTCCGAAGCACAACGCCAAAAGTATTTGCCCAAGTTGGCCACTGGCGAATGGGTGGGTTGTTTTGGCCTCACAGAACCCAACCATGGCTCAGATCCTGCCAGCATGATCACCCGCGCCAAGCCCGTGGATGGCGGCTTCATCATGAAGGGCGCCAAAATGTGGATCACCAACGCGCCAATCGCTGATGTGTTCGTGGTGTGGGCCAAATTGGAAGGTGAAGGCGACGGCCAGTCTGCCATTCGCGGTTTCATTTTGGAAAAAGGCATGAAGGGGCTCACCGCCCCCAAGATTGAAGGCAAGATGAGCTTGCGCGCCAGCATCACCGGCGAAATCGTGATGGACGATGTGTTTGTGCCCGCAGAAAACATGTTGCCCAATGTGTCTGGTTTGAAAGGCCCCTTCGGCTGTTTGAACAAAGCCCGTTACGGCATTGCTTGGGGTGCACTGGGCGCGGCAGAAGATTGCTGGCACCGTGCGCGTCAGTACACCCTCGACCGCGTTCAGTTTGGTCGCCCCTTGGCACAAAACCAATTGATTCAAAAGAAATTGGCCGACATGCAAACCGAAATCACGCTGGGTCTACAAGGCTGCTTGCGCGTCGGTCGCCTGATGGACGAGGGCAAATCGGTGCCCGAAATGATCAGCCTCATCAAGCGCAACAGCTGCGGCAAAGCATTGGACGTGGCACGCATGGCCCGTGACATGCACGGCGGCAATGGCATTCACGACGAATACCATGTCATTCGCCACATGATCAACTTGGAAACTGTCAATACCTACGAAGGCACACACGATGTTCACGCGCTCATCTTGGGCCGCGCACAAACTGGCCTTCAAGCTTTTTATTGAGCTTGATCAAGTTCCCTCTCCAAAAGACCGCCACAGCGGTCTTTTTTTTGGCTTGCAAAGCACGGAATGCTTGACGCTCCAAGGTCCAGACCTTACATTACTAACCAACGAGTCATTAAACGTGTCTGAATTACTCTCTCCTCCCAAACGCGAGCGCCGCAAGCAACATCGCCCCGGTGAATTGCTTGAAGCAGCCTTGGACCTTTTTGTCGAAAAAGGCTACGCCGCCACGCGCTCCGAAGAGGTGGCCGCCAAAGCGGGCGTGTCCAAAGGCACCCTCTTTTTGTACTTTCCCAGCAAAGAAGAATTGTTCAAAGCGGTGGTGCGTGAGAACGTGGTCAAAACGGTGACCGACGGCGCCTTGGAAGTGGCCAATTTCAAAGGGACCAGCAAAGAGTTGTTGCACTTTCTCATGCGCGAATGGTGGCGCAGGTACGGTGCCACCAAAGCCTCTGGCATTACCAAATTGATCATCAGCGAAGGCAATCACTTTCCAGAATTGGCAGCGTTTTACCAAGACGAAGTGATCACGCCCGCTGTCCGCATCCTCAAGGATGTGCTGCAACGCGGCCGAGACAGTGGTGAATTCAAAAACTTTGACATCGACAGCACCGTGATGGTGATCATCGCGCCGATGCTGTTTTTCATCATGTCCAAACACGCCCATGCCATGTGCCTCGCGGGTCAGCCTGACACACCGCCCGAAAACTTCATTGCACAGCACGCCGACCTCATTGTGCGTGGACTTTCCGTTTGAACATCACCATGACCTTTCTTTCAAAACGTGCGCTGATCGCAACAGTGCTGCTCCTTGTCTTGGGTGCCTCCTTGGGCTATTTCCGCGGTTGGTTTGACAACAAGCAAGTCAACACCAAGGCGCCGCAATCCAACGGACCTGTCAACATCGAATTGGCGCCCACGGACATTGTCATTGCACAAAAGATCAGCATGACACAAGGCTTGCCGATCTCAGGCACCCTCAAGGCGACTCGCAGTGCCATGGTCAAAGCGCGCGTGGCAGGCGAATTGCAGGCCCTCGAAGTGAGGGAAGGTGATGCCGTTGCGGCAGGTCAAGTTTTGGCACGGGTTGACACCACTGAATACCTTGCGCGACAAAGACAAGCCCAGCAGCAAGCTGAGGCTGCACGCGCCCAAGTCGAAGTTGCACAGCGCCAATTCGACAACAACAATGCCTTGGTCAACCAAGGTTTCATCTCCAAAACCGCCTTGGACACCTCCATCGCCAATTTGAATGGCGCCAAAGCAACTTACCAAGCTGCCCTGTCGGCCCTGGACGTCGCCACCAAGGCTGTCGACGACTGCGTCATGAAAGCCCCGCTCAGTGGTTTGATCAGCCAACGCTTAGCCCAGCCTGGTGAGCGTGTTTCTCCTGAAGCTCGCATCGTTGAAATTGTGGACTTGACGCAATTGGAATTGGAAGCACCTCTCTCGTCGACCGATGCCCTGAATGTGAAGGTCGGCCAAACGGCCAAGCTGTTCATTGAAAACAGCAAGGCATCGGTCGTTGCCAAGGTGCTGCGCATCAACCCCAGCACGCAAGCGGGCAGCCGCAGCGTCTTGGTCTATTTGGGTCTCAGCGCACACCCTCTGCTTCGACAGGGTCTGTTTGTGCAAGGCAGTTTGGGCACGCAAACCATTCAAGCCGTGGTGGTGCCGCTTGAGAGTGTGCGCAATGACAAAACAGAACCCTATGTGCAGACACTGCAAAATGGCCAAGTGGTGCATGTGAAAGTAGCCACAGGACTCAAGGGTGAGGTTGATGGCAAAGCAGTGATGGCCTTGAGCGAGCTGAGCGAAGGGACCCAAGTTTTGGCACCCAGTGCAGGCGCAGTTCGCGATGGCACCTGGGTCACTCGCAACAACAGCAAGCCCTGATGATTTAAAGGCCCCCTCCCATGTGGTTCACCAGGATCAGTCTAAAGAATCCGGTTTTTGCAACCATGATCATGCTCGCCTTTGTGGTGATGGGCCTGTTTGCATTCCAACGCTTGAAAGTCGATCAGTTTCCCAACATCGACTTGCCTGTGGTGGTGGTGATCACCGAGTACCCCGGCGCTTCACCCGAAATCGTCGAGAGCGAAGTGACGAAGAAGGTTGAAGAAAGCGTCAACACCATTGCAGGCATCAGCGCCCTCACCTCACGCAGCTACGAAACGCAATCGGTGGTGATCATTGAGTTTCAGCTCAACATGGACGGTCGAAAAGCAGCCGATGACGTGCGCGAAAAAGTGGCGGCCATTCGCCCCTTGCTGCGTGATGAGGTCAAAGAGCCGCGCATCATCCGCTTTGACCCCACCAGCAAGGCCATTTGGTCACTGGCGGTCATACCCGAAGCGCGAAAAGACGGTTCCAGCACGAGCTTGGTTGAACTGACCAACTTCGCCGAACAAGTTTTAAAAAAACGACTTGAAAACATTCGAGGTGTTGGCGCGGTCAATGTGATTGGTGGCAGCCGCCGTGAAATCAACATTTATTTGCGTCCCGACGCCATGGAAGCCCTGGGTGTCAGCGCTGATCAAATTGCCAATGCAGTCCGCAGCGAAAACCAAGACCTGCCCGTCGGGACACTTCGCTCGTTCACCCAAGAGCGTGTGATTCAAATTCAATCACGGGTGAAACGGCCTGAGGATTTTGGCAACATCATCGTTGCACGCAAGGGCAGCACCCCCATTCGTTTGTCACAAGT
>RFVJ01000175.1 GCA_009928125.1 Betaproteobacteria bacterium | reverse complement strand
TTGGAAACATGCATTGCGCAACGCAGCTTTGCCAGTGGTCACCGTGTTGGGCTTGGTCATGATTGGGGCTATCAGCGGCACAGTCTTTGTAGAGCGCGTGTTTGTGTTGCCTGGCTTGGGCAGCTTGGCGGTCAGTGCCGCATTGAACAAAGACATTTTGCTTCTACAGGGTGTCACTTTGTATTTCACGCTCATGACCGTGGCCATCAATTTGTTGGTCGACCTCAGCTACGGTTGGTTGAATCCGAAAGTGAGGGTGGCATGAGCTATTGGCGCCGTTTGCTGGGACGACCATTGGCGGTGTTGGCTTTGCTTTGGTTACTCTTCTTATTGCTTTTGTCAGTGAGCGCTGAATCGTGGCTTAGCTTGGACCCCTTAGACCAAGATCTGCTGGCAATGAAACAAATGCCTAGCAGTGAGCATTGGCTAGGCACCGATGCTTTGGGCCGTGATGTCTTCAGCCGCATGGTGCATGGCATTGCCCTCACAATGGCTGGGGTCCTTGAGGCCGTGTTAGTGGCCAGCGTCATGGGCCTGAGTTTGGGCGTCAGTGCGGGTTACTTTGGTGGCTTATGGGACCGTTGGGTGCAGCAGTATGTGAGCTTGGTGCAGTCATTGCCAACCATGCTCATCATGCTCGCCGTGTTGGCCGTGTTTGGCCAAGCCATGCTACCTGCCATGGTCACCTTAGGAATGATGGGCTCGGCAGGTGTGTCGCGCGTGCTGCGCAGCGTGACCTTGGCGGTGCGAGAAGAACTCTACATTGCCGCTGCCCGCATTTCGGGATTGACGGATTGGCACATCATTGCACGACACGTGTTGCCACGCATTGCAGGGCCGGTGATCGTGCAGATGTCACTGTTTGCAGCCATTGCGGTGATTGTGCAAACGGGCATCAGCTTCTTAGGCTTGGGAGTAGCGCCACCTGCGCCCACATGGGGCAGCATGATTTTTGAAGCCTCGGCCAGCCTGAATGATTTTCCTTGGTTGTTGGTGCCCTCCGGAGGGGTAGTGGCCTTGACTGTTTTGTCGTTTGGTTTGTTGGGTGACAGTTTGCGTGACACCTCCACCGAGGCGTGGTCGCGTCCTGCTGTGCGTCAAAAACTCAAAGCACGAGAAGCTGTTGCACCAACCGATGTACCGGCAGACAGTGTGCTGTCGATGCGCAATGTGACCCTTGTGGTGGAGGGCCGCCATGGCCGCGGCTTCAAGGCAGACAACATGCCTGCACGTGCCTTGGTGAAAGGCGTCAGCTTTGATTTAAAGCGTGGTGAAACGCTTGGCATTGTGGGCGAATCAGGCAGTGGCAAAACGCTCACCAGTTTGTCCTTGATGGGTTTGTTGCCACCCGGCGTGAATGTCAGTGCGGGCACTGCTGTGGTGGCAGGTGAAGTGATTGACCTGTCGAATGAGGCGCGCTTGGGGCAATTGCGTGGTGCCACAGTGGGCATGATTTTCCAAGAGCCTATGGCGGCACTTGATCCTTGTTTCACCATTGGCCATCAATTGGCGGAAGTGCTGCGCCTGCAAGCCTTGAGCGCTTCACAAGTTCAAGCCAAAGTGATTGAGTTGCTCGAACAAGTCAAAATTCCAAATCCTTCTGAAGTGGCAGCACGCTATCCGCATCAAATTTCGGGTGGCATGGCGCAGCGTGTTGGCATTGCACGCGCTTTGGCCAGTGAACCTCAAATTTTGTTGGCCGATGAACCCACTACGGCACTCGATGTCACGGTGCAAGCCGAAATTTTGGCCCTCATTCGCAGCCTGAGTCAGTCGCGCCAGATGGCGGTGGTGTTGGTGACGCATGACTGGGGGGTGGTGGCCGACATTTGCGATCGCGCCTTGGTCTTGCGGCATGGCGAAGTGCTCGAGTCAGCCTCGGTGGTGGACTTGTTCCATCGCCCGCAACATCCCTATACCCAAGCCTTGCTGGCTGCGAATCCTCACAGCGCTAAGCCAGGCGATGTGTTGCCCACAGTGGACGAACAATTGATGACCCTGACAGGCGGTGCCGCATGAGCCAACAAGCCCTTTTGCAAGTGAAAGACTTGCGCGTGAATTTTCCCCAAGGCCGCGGCAAAGTGTTTCAGGCACTCAAAGGCATCAGCTTGGACATTCAACCCGGCGAAACTGTCGGCTTGGTGGGCGAGTCTGGATCTGGCAAAACCACCGTGGGCCGTGTCATCTTAGGCCTGACTGAAGCCACCAGCGGTGACGTGTGGTTTGATGGTGAAAACATCACGCATGCGTCGCGTGAACGCAGACGGACCTTGGGTCGCGACATTCAGGTGGTGTTCCAAGACCCCTACGGTTCTCTCAATCCAGCGCGCACCATTGGTGACACCTTGGCCGAACCTTTGATGAACGACAAAAGCCTCTCACGCAATGACATTGCAGAGCGCGTCGCTGAAGTTTTGCAACAAGTCGGCATGCCCGCAGACACGGCTTCGCGTTACCCAGGCATGTTTTCAGGCGGTCAGCGTCAACGCATTGCGATTGCCCGCGCCGTCATTGCAAAGCCGCGACTGATTGTGTGTGACGAGCCTGTGAGTGCCTTGGATTTGTCCGTGCAGGCACAGGTTTTGAATTTGTTGAAGTCTTTGCAACAAAGCATGGGCTTGGCCATGTTGTTCATCTCGCACGATTTGACGGTGGTTCGTCATGTATCGCATCGCACGGTGGTGCTGTACCGGGGCGACATTGTGGAGCAGGGCGATGCTGGCCAAGTCCATGAGCGTCCAGAGCATCCTTACACGCGAGCGTTGCTGGCAGCCGCACCGGTGCCCGATCCTTTGATTCAGCGCGAACGCCGTGCGCAGTTTGACTTGGCCCGACAAGCACTTTCGGGTTTGATTTAAATCGGCCCTTCAGTTTTCCCTTTCATTTCTCAAAAGACATCAGGAGACACTTATGAAAAAAATGAACTTCAACCGCCGCCATGCATTGTTTGCCAGTGTTCTGAGCACCTGCGCATTGAGCGTGGGCCTGATCAGCACATCTGCCATGGCCCAAAACAATGCCAAAGTGTTGAGCATTGGCATGCCATTCTCACCCTTGAGCATGGACCCCTCCATCAGCGGAAATGGCCGTGCAGGTGTGCACTTGTCGCCTGCTTATGAGCCCCTCATTCGCACCCAAGCCGATGGCAAATTTGCACCAGGCTTGGCCACAGCTTGGCAAATTTCACCAGACAGCAAAGAAGTGACCTTTACATTGCGTCAAGATGCCAAGTTCAGCGATGGTGAATTGGTCACAGCGGAAGCCGTGAAGAAATCCATCGAGTACTTCGTGGGCAAAAAAGGCCCATTCTCTGCCAACCTGTCCACCATGACGGGCATCGAAATTCTGGACAAGTTCAAGCTCAAAATCAAACTGTCTGCACCCCAGCCTGCGTTGTTGTCCTTGTTTGATGCGTACTTCAACAGCGGCGACATCATCAGCCCCAACGGTGTGGCCAAACCAGATCAGTTGGGTGCAGCCACTTTTGGCGCAGGACCCTATAAGCTCGATCCTTCGGCCACCATCACAGGCAAAAGTTACACCTACGTGCCCAATGAGCATTACTACGACAAGAGCCGCGTGAAGTGGGACAAGGTGGTGGTTCAAGTGTTTGAAGACCAAAATGCGGGCATTCAAGCCATGAAGGCCGGTCAGCTGAAAGTCTTGGTCAGCGACCCCTTCACGGGCAACGCCAACGCGAACAACTTGCCCAACGATTTGCGCATCGTCTCTGATCCCGTTCAATGGACGGGTCTGATTTTGGCCGATCGTGAAGGTGTCTTTCAGCCTGAGTTGAAAGACGTGCGTGTTCGCCAAGCCATCAACTACGCTTTGGACCGCAAATTGTTGGCCACTGCTTTGTTTGGCAAGTTGGCCGAGCCTTCTGCGCAACTGCAAAGCAAAGGCTTCTTGGGTTACGACCCTGAGATTGAAAAACGTTACCCTTACGATCCAGCCAAAGCCAAAGCCTTGTTGGCAGAAGCGGGTTACCCCAATGGCTTTGAGTTGAAATTGCAATATGTCAACAACACCCTGAGCCGCTTCTTGACCATGGCCGTTGCGGGTCAATTGAAGAAAGTGGGCATTCGTCCTGTCACTGAGGAGTTCCAAAACTTTGGTGCCATGTTGGCGGCAGAGCGCGGCAAGAAAATTGGCGCCTTGATGTTCAACAGCAATTCGGGTGTGCCCAATTTGGCGCGCTTCCAAACCTTGGGCAAAGGCAGCTTGAATTTTTACAAATCTGAAGATGCCACCTTGACCAAACTGATGGACGAAGCTGCGGCATTGCCTTTGGACAAAGCTGAGAGCGCATGGAAAAAAGTCTACGCCCACACCGCAGAAATTGCATG
>RFVJ01000174.1 GCA_009928125.1 Betaproteobacteria bacterium | reverse complement strand
GCGAATTGGTACCACTCCTTCCCATCCCGAACAGGACAGTGAAACGATTCAGCGCCGATGATAGTGCGGGTTCCCGTGTGAAAGTAGGACATTGTCAGGCTCTTATAGCGAGAAACGCCCCATAGCAATATGGGGCGTTTTTTTTCGTCCAACATTTGCAGCGGTCATGCCGCGCACGGATGCCGTCCAAGCTTAGACGTTGACCAGCATCTTTTCTTGAAACTCCAGCGCTTGGCTTTTTTCAAGGTCCTTCAGCATGAGCATCACCCAGTCGGACAAACTTGCATCTGCGCTGTAAGTGCGGTGAAGTGTTTGGAAATAAGGCACTTTGCGGGCCCAGTCGATGAATGTGTCCAACTCAACTTGCTTCAACTCCAGCAGTTTGTACTTCAGCAAAACTTTGGCGCCGTACTTGGCATGCTTGGCCGGGTTTTGAACAAAGCCGTCTAATTTTTGTCGGGCAGTGGCAAGCGCGGCATCGACATCTTGAAACACGGCGCCATGCCCTGGAATGATCCAACGTGGACGCAAGGATTCAATCAAGTCGAGGGTGCTGGCAACTTCATCAAAGGCGGCGAGGCCTTCCATTTCTGGAAACACCACGCCAAAACCATTGGCCCACAAGGCATCAGCCGATATCAAAATTCGATGTTGGGGTTCAAACAAAATCACTGAGTGCGGATCATGACCTGGGGCCGACATCACTTGCCAATCTAAGTTGGCCATGGACAAAGTTTGGCCATCGTGCAAGACATCCGTGAAGCTGAACCGTGGGCACATTTGGCCAGTTTTGTCGTAACTCAAGGCCGCCGCATCCCAAACGGCAACAGCCTGCGATTCGCCCGGTGGAATCAGCGTGTTCAAATTCGGGTAGGTGCGTTGAAGCAAAGCGTTGCCTCCACAGTGATCGCTGTGCAAGTGGGTATTAACCAACCTGTCTAAAGTGCGATCACCCAAGGCCTTTTGAACCAGCATCAAGGTTTGATCTTGGTGCGTCACATACCCACTGTCAATCAGTGTGCTGGTGTTGGCATCCGTCAGAAGAATGTTGTTGGCCGACAGCCAACCGCGCTCAAATACTTGCAGTCCAGGAATGATGAGCGCGCTGTCCATTCAATCAATGCGTGTTCAATTCAGAGGGGAAGACATTGAAGCCGCTGACAATGATCATGTCTTTTTTGCGGTCCACAATTCTGAAGTAGCCCTCTTCGTCCATGATGCCCACGTCACCCGTGCGCATGTAACCGTCGGGGGTGAATGCCTTGCGGGTTTCTTCTTCTTGTTTGTAATAGCCGACCATGACGTTGGGTCCGCGAATGCAAATTTCACCAGACTCGCCTTGCGGTAGGCTGTTGCCCGCATCGTCCTTGATGGCCAACTCAATGCTGGGCAAAGGCAAGCCAATGTTGCCGCTGAACGATGTCCGTGTGACAGGGTTGTTGGTGCCGATGGCACACGTTTCACTCATGCCCCAGCCTTCGATCATGGCACTGCCCGTTGCAGCTTGCCATGCACGGGCGGTTCCTTCGGAGGCCGCCATGCCACCCGCTTGGGTTAAGCACAGATTGGAAAAATCAACCGACTTGAACAGGGGATGCTGCATCAAGGCATTGAACAGGGTGTTCACGCCAGGCAACATGTGGAAGGGGCGCTTTTTAAGCGTTTCAATGAACTTTCCAAAGTCGCGTGGATTGGGCACCAAGGTCATGTGCGAGCCTTGACGAATGGCCAAGAAGCACAGCGTCAACGCGAAGATGTGATACAGCGGCAGCGCCGCAATGCTGTTCACTTTGCGCAAATCGGGCAAGCGCTCGAGTGCGGGCGCAAACCAGGTCTCGGCCTGCAAAATGGCGGCGACGATGTTGCGGTGGGTTAGCACGGCACCTTTGGACAAGCCGGTGGTGCCACCGGTGTATTGCAAGAAGGCAATGTCGTCCAAAGTTTGCGGGACCGCTTTGAAGGTCAGGTGACGGCCCGCTGCAATCGCGTCCTTGAAAGACGTGACCTTGTGATGCTCGCCCAGTGGCAACTCAAACTCGGGCACCATTTTGGCCAAGTGGCGAACGGCAAACGTGATCCAACGACCGTAAAAAGGTCCCAACAAATCACCCATGGAGGCCAGCACGGTGTGCTGGATGGGGGTGCGCGATATCACTTCCGACAAGGTGTGCGCAAAGTTTTCCAGAATCACAATGGCCGTGGCGCCGCTGTCTTTGAGTTGATGTTCCAGCTCCCGGGCTGTGTACAGTGGGTTGACATTGACGCAGGTGTAGCCCGCGCGCAAGATGGCCGCCATGGTGACGGCAAATTGTGGAATGTTGGGCAACATCAAGGCGATGCGATCGCCGGGTTTCAAACCTTGCGATTGAAACCAGGCACCCAAGGCCTGGGACAGTTGGTCCAACTCACGGTAAGTCATCCACCGCTCCATGCAGACCGAGAAGGGGCTGTCGCCGTGGTGGTGGAATGCGCGGGTGAGTAAATCGGTTAACGAGGCATACTCGTTGGGGTCAATTTCGTGTTTGACGTTGGCGGGGTAATTCTTAAGCCAAATCTTGTCCATGTACTGCTCCTGGGAATGCCGACATTGTCATCATTCTGCAGAAAGATCACCATGAGGCATTACCCCTGAAGCGGGTGCGGAAAACCGCTTTTCGTCCCCTAAGCGACAAAGCCGTGAGGGGCTTCATGTCCCTTCGCGCAGACAATTCTGCGAACTTGTGTAAAAATGCGGGTAAACCCTTATGACTCAACTCGCTGCCCTGACCCAATCTCTCTGGCGTCGCTGGATGCGGTGGATCCCTGTTCGCATCCTGAGCGCCAAGCATCGACCCAAAATTGCAGCCCACTTGAAAAGCCTGGGCACGCAGGACCGCTATTTGCGTTTTGGTTATGCCGCCACCGACGAACAAATTGAAAACTATGTGGCCCAACTGGATTTTGTTCGGGACGACATCTACGGCGTCTTCAACCGCCGGCTTGACATTGTCTCGATGGCACATTTGGCCTATTCGGTCGACCCAGCGTGGCTGACCTGCGCCGAATTTGGCGTGTCGGTGGACCTGAAGATGCGCGGCAGAGGCCTGGGCGCGCGGATGTTCGACCGCGCCATGACCCATGCCCGCAACGAAGGCGTGTCCTTGTTGTTCATTCACGCCTTGAGTGAGAACACCCCCATGTTGAAAATTGCGCGCAAAGCCGGTGCCCGTGTGGAGCGCGATGGCAGCGAGAGCGATGCCTACCTGAGCCTGCAGCCTGCCAACATGGACAGCCAAGTGAATGAATTCTTGGAACAGGGCATGGCCGATTTGGACTTCCAAGTCAAAACCCGTGCACGCCAATTCCTCCAAGTGCTCCGAACCCTGCAAGAGGTTCGACAAGGGGTCCGCAAAGCGCGCCACCAGTCGGGCATTTAATCCGCTATCCTTGAGGACTCCAAAGACGAGTTGATCGAAACGCTCGCGGAGGCCGAGGACAACGACATCATCAATGCACAAAGTCGATTCATGCTGGAAGGCGTGATTCGAATGGCCGACATGACCGCAGGCGATGCCATGGTGGCGGCCCCCCGCATGGAGTTGTTGTCGATCGATGCCCCCTTTGATGAGTTGCTGCATCAGGTGATTGACACCGCACATTCCCGATTTCCTGTATACGAAGACGACCGCGAGAACATCATTGGCATCTTGATGGCCAAAGATTTGCTGAAGCTGCAACGCGCGCCAGAGCTCAACATACGTGCCTTGCTGCGACCCGCTGTGTTTGTGCCCGAGAGCAAAGGGCTCAATGATTTGCTCAGGCAGTTCAGAGACAACCGTCAACATTTGGCCATCGTGATTGATGAGTTTGGCCGCACCGCCGGCCTGATCACCATCGAGGATGTGCTTGAAGAAATTGTGGGCGAGATCGAAGACGAATTTGACATCGAAGAAGAAGCTGGCGACATCTTTGGTTTGGCCGATCAAACTTACCGCGTCAGTGGCGACACATCGTTAGAGCGAGTGTCAGAAGCCTTTGGTGTGAAGCTCAACCCCGATGTGCTCGACGCCGAAACACATGACTTTGACACCATCGGAGGCTTGATCGCCCACGAGATGGGGCATGTCCCGCAACGCGGTGAAAAGTTCAGCTTGTCGGGCTTGGATTTTGTGGTTCTGCACACGCGCGGCGGTGCTGTGCGGTGGTTCAAGGTGTCGCCCACCTCACGCAACAAAAAATGACCATGTGGGCATACGGCGCTTCATTGTTGGCCGGTGTTTTGCATGGTTTTTCAATGGCATGGCCAGCCTTTGCGCTGGGCGATGTTTTGGGCATTTCGGGGCAATCGTTTGGCACCTTGCAAGGTCTCAGT
>RFVJ01000173.1 GCA_009928125.1 Betaproteobacteria bacterium | reverse complement strand
GCACCAGATCGGTTATGCGGTTCATTTCTGTCACGTGAGATTGGTTCTATGGCGATCGTTGTTAACAAACCCCTTCCCGAATTTGAAGCAAACGCAACGGGCGGCCTGAAGGTTTCAAACACATCTCACAACGGCAAAATCATGATTTTGTACTTCTATCCGAAGGACAACACGCCGGGTTGCACCACTGAAGCCATGCAGTTTCGTGACAAATACAAAGACTTTGCCAAGGCAGGCGCAACCGTCTTTGGTGTTTCACGCGACAACATGAAGTCTCACGACGACTTCAAAGCCAAGTTAGAACTGCCTTTTGAGTTGATTGCCGATACGGAAGAGAAGATGTGCCACATGTTTGGCGTTGTTAAAAACAAAATCATGTATGGCAAAAAAGTCAAAGGCATCGAGCGCAGCACCTTCTTGATTGGCCCAGACGGCTTGGTCAAAGAAGAATGGCGTGGCTTGAAAGTCCCAGGCCATGTTGAAGAAGTTCTGAAAGCGGTCAAGGCCTTGAAAAAAGCCTCATAATGGCGTCATGCCGCTGACATTCCAGCCCCATTCCAACCCAATTAAGCAAAGCCGCCTTGGCCTCCAGGCGGCTTTTTCTTTGCGTTCTCGTTTTTAACTTTTCACCAGAGGCCCTTTTTCATGCCCTTGCCCCCTGCTCCGACACAGCGTGCATCATTGATCTCCTCCAAAACGCCGACCCCCAAACAAAGCGCAGTCAATCCAATGTCGCACAATGACGCGACCAAGAAACCGATTGCCAAAAAAGTGCTCGCCGAGTCGCACGAAGAAGTCCGCTACGCATCAACTGCTCGTGAGCCTGCACCCCAGCCCATGCCTAAGAAAACCAAGGCCAGCAAAAAGAACCAGGGCCCTACCAAACTGTTCGTCCTAGACACCAATGTGCTCATGCACGATCCCATGTGCCTCTTTCAATTTGAAGAGCACGATGTGTATCTGCCAATGATTGTTCTAGAAGAACTGGACAGCCACAAAAAAGGCATGACAGAAGTCGCGCGCAATGCGCGTCAAACCAGCCGCTTCTTGGATGCTTTGGCTGCCACCCCCGGCTCTGACATCCAATTGGGATTGCCCCTCAATGCCACGGGGCACATCGACTCTGCCGGCAAATTATTTTTCCAAACGCAAATCATGGATGTCAGCTTGCCCATGAGCTTGCCCCAGGGCAAAGCTGACAACCAAATTCTGGGGGTTGTACAGGCTTTGGGCAAATTGCACGCCCCAAGGGACGTGGTTTTGGTTTCTAAAGACATCAACATGCGCGTCAAAGCGCGTGCGTTGGGCTTGGCTGCCGAGGACTATCAAAACGACAAAGTACTGGAAGATGGCGATTTGCTTTACTCCGGTGCCATGGCCTTGCCCCCAGATTTTTGGAATCGTCACGGCAAAGCCATCGAAAGCTGGCAACAAGGCAGTCACACCTTTTATCGCTTAAGTGGGCCCTTGGTACCTAGCCTCTTGATCAACCAGTTTGTGTACCTTGAAGCGCCAGGTGAACCCAGCCTCTATGCGCGAGTGACAGAAATCCGCGGCAAGACCGCTGTTTTGAAAACACTCAAAGATTTTGGACATGCCAAAAATGCAGTGTGGGGCGTGACCACGCGAAATCGCGAGCAAAACTTTGCCATGAACATGTTGACCGATCCCGAAGTTGACTTTGTCACTTTGGCAGGTACCGCCGGAACAGGCAAAACGTTGATGGCTCTGGCCGCGGGTCTGACACAAGTCTTGGATGATCGGCGTTACACCGAAATCATCATGACCCGCGCCACCGTCAGCGTGGGTGAGGACATTGGTTTCTTGCCTGGCACCGAAGAAGAAAAAATGGGGCCTTGGATGGGTGCGCTGGACGACAACTTGGAGTTCTTGGCCAAAGGCGATGGCGGCAATGCTGGCGAATGGGGCCGCGCAGCCACCAACGAGCTCATTCGAAGTCGCATCAAAATCAAAAGCATGAACTTCATGCGCGGCCGTACGTTCATGAACAAATACGTGATCATTGATGAGGCGCAGAACTTAACGCCCAAACAAATGAAGACCCTGATCACGCGTGCTGGACCTGGCACCAAAATCATTTGCATGGGTAACTTGGCCCAAATTGACACCCCCTATCTCACAGAAGGCTCCTCAGGCTTGACCTACGCGGTAGATCGATTCAAGGGATGGGCACACGGCGGCCACATCACTTTGGCACGCGGCGAACGTTCAAGGCTTGCCGACTTTGCCAGTGAAGTACTTTGATTTGGCTTTGTGCAAGACGAAGGTGAATTCAATAATCACCGCTGTCGCCGCCAGAGGCCAAGCTCTCAAAGCGCGTGAGTGGTTTCAAGAACGTTAGACGAACGGCGCCTGTTGGACCGTTACGTTGCTTGCCAATGATGATTTCTGCCACACCCGGATCCTTGGAATCCTTGTTGTAGTAATCATCGCGGTAAATGAACATGATGATGTCTGCATCTTGTTCAATGGCACCTGATTCGCGCAAATCACTCATCATGGGGCGCTTGTCTGTTCTTTGCTCCACACCGCGGTTCAGCTGCGACAGTGCAATGACAGGACATTGCAGTTCTTTGGCCAACATCTTCAAACCCCGTGAAATCTCACCCAACTCGGTGGCTCGGTTGTCTCCATCACTGCCCGACGAGCCACTCATCAGTTGCAAATAATCCACCACGATCAAACCGAGCTTGCCACACTTTCGTGCCAATCGCCTTGCATTGGCACGAAGTTCGCTGGGCGTTAAGCCTGGCGTTTCATCGATGTGCAACGACACATTGCGCAAGCGTTCAATGGCATCTGTCAATCGCGGCCATTCCTCATCGCTCAACTTGCCTGTGCGAAGGTGACCTTGGTCAATCCGACCAATCGATCCGACCACACGAACGGCCAATTGCGCAGCGCCCATCTCCATGGAAAACACGGCCACTGGCAAGCCTTCATTCAAAGCCACGTGCTCTGCAATGTTGATCGCAAAGGCGGTTTTGCCCATGGAGGGACGCGCAGCCAACACAACCAAATCACCTGCTTGCAAACCCGATGTCATGCGATCAAGATCGTAGAAGCCAGTCGGAACGCCGGTGATGTCGTTGGGGTTATCGGCCATTTCTTGGACACGGTCCATCAGGCTCACCACCAAGGTTTCCATGGACTGAAAGCCCTGTTTCATGCGCGAGCCTTCTTCACCGATGTTGAAGATTTTTTGCTCTGCCTCGTCCAGGATTTTTTCTACAGGTCGACCCTGGGGGCTGAATGCGTTGGTCGCGATTTCGTCACTTGCAGTCACCAATTTACGCAAAATGGAGCGCTCGCGAACAATTTCTGCATAGCGCCGAATGTTGCTGGCACTGGGAACGTATTGCGCCAAAGAATTCAAATACCCCAAACCGCCCATGCCTTCGGCTTTGCCTTGATTTTGCAATTGTTCAAAGACGGTAATGACATCAGCGGGTTTGGCGCCATTGATCAAGCTCGAAATGGCACCGAAGATCAGTTTGTGTTCATGCCGGTAAAAATCATTTTCAGAAAGCAAATCCCCCATGCGATCCCATGCGCTGTTGTCGAGCAACAAGCCACCGAGAACGCTGGACTCTGCCTCCATCGAATGAGGCGGAACACGAAGTTGCGCAATTTGTTGATCTTGGGTGAGCGCTGAAAAACCCAACTCGGATTCGGAGTGCGATTGGGGAGAGAAAAGTGCTGACATGGACGTTCTAAATTGAATGCTTGATCTTACGCACGGATGGGCAGTTGGTCATGGGACAAGCCTGTGGATAAGTCGTTGGTAAGTGCAGAAAGTCTTGTGCATAAACAAGAAAATCAGGCTCAAATGAAAAAAGCCGCCAGTCATGCGACGGGCGGCTTTTTGAAGCGCTTGGGTATTAAGCTGTTTCGCCGTAGACAGAAACAGTCACTTCCACCACCACGTCTGTGTGCAATGCCACAGCCACGGAAGATTCGCTCACCGTTTTGATGGGGCCGTTAGGCATGCGAATCTGAGCTTTGGACAAACCATAGCCTGATTTGTTCAACTCTTCGGCGATGTCGTGGTTGGTGACTGAACCGAACAAACGGCCATCAACGCCAGCTTTCTGAGTGATCTTGACCACTGCACCAGCCAATTTTTCGCCTTGAGCTTGAGCTTCGGCCAATTTGGCAGCAGCTGCTTTTTCAAGTTCGGCACGGCGTGCTTCGAACTCGGCTTTGTTGGCTTCAGTGGCGCGCCGTGCACGGCCGCTGGGGATCAAGAAATTGCGAGCGTAACCGTCTTTGACTTTGACGATTTCACCCAAATTGCCAAGGTTCACAACCTTATCGAGCAGAATAATTTGCATGGTTGTTCTCCTTAAACTTTGTGCT
>RFVJ01000172.1 GCA_009928125.1 Betaproteobacteria bacterium | reverse complement strand
GCACGCAAACCCGTGAGGTGGGTGCCGCCGTCACGCTGAGGGATGTTGTTGGTAAAGCACAAAACGCTTTCGTTGTAACCATCGTTCCATTGCATGGCCACTTCGACACCAATGCTGGTGCCCGGAATACCACCATAAGAATCGGCAGGGCGCTCACCCATCGCGATGAACGCGTTGGGGTGCAAGACTTTTTTGTTGGCGTTGATGAAATCAACAAAGCCCTTCACGCCACCCGCGCCAGAGAAGTCATCTTCCTTGCCGGTGCGCTCGTCTTTGAGGCGAATGCGAACGCCGTTGTTCAAGAAACTCAGTTCACGCAAACGCTTGGCCAAAATTTCGTAATGGAAATCGTTGTTCTGCGTGAAGATGTCGGTGTCGGGCAAGAAGTGAACTTCGGTGCCGCGTTTTTCAGTGGCACCCGTGATCTTCATGGGCGATACTTCCACACCGTCCACCATTTCGAGCAAACGGTTTTGCACAAAGCCTTTGGCAAATTCAATTTGATGCACTTTGCCTTCGCGTCGCACCGTGAGGCGCAACCACTTGCTGAGTGCGTTCACGCAGCTCACGCCCACGCCGTGCAAACCACCCGATACTTTGTAACTGTTTTGGTTGAACTTGCCGCCCGCGTGCAATTCGGTGAGTGCAATTTCTGAAGCCGAACGCTTGGGTTCGTGCTTGTCGTCCATCTTCACGCCGGTGGGAATGCCGCGCCCGTTGTCAGTGACGCTGATGGAGTTGTCCGAGTGAATGGTGACCACGATGTCATCGCAGTGGCCCGCCAAAGCTTCGTCAATGGAATTGTCGACCACCTCAAACACCAAGTGGTGCAAACCGGTACCGTCTGAGGTATCACCGATGTACATGCCAGGGCGCTTGCGAACAGCTTCCAAGCCTTCCAAAATTTGAATGGACCCCTCACCATAACCCTCGGAGGCACCGGCTTGGTTGGTGTCGATGACGGGCTGAATGGTTGTGAACTCTTCGGCGCTTGGCTTGTTTTCTTCGGTCATTTTTACTTTTCTCAATCTCTCGAATGGCCGAAACCCGCGAATCAACGCTAGGTCACGTTGAAACCAATTTCAATGCTGTCACCACCGTAGTCAATGTCGAGTTCGTCCACGGCTTCTTCTTGCTCCGCATTGGTGGAGGCCACGCGCAAAGTACCAGGGTCCAAATTGAGGCGCACGCCTTTGAATTTGTCGCTGGTGAGAATGGCCGTGCGTTGCAAGCACGACAACAAGGCTTGACGGCCCAGCGTCAGGTTGTTGCGATGGCCCTTGGGGATGACGCGGTTGTAATCAGGGAACTTGCCTTCCACGAGTTTGGTCACAAACTCCATGCCGTCAAAACTGAACTTGGCCTGGTTGTTGGCAAACTGCATGTCGATGGCGCCATCGGCGTCGCTGAGCAAGCGCTGCATTTCGAGCACCGTTTTGCGGGGCAAGATGACTTCTTGTTTGTTGGGCACATCGGTGTCCAACGTGGCAGAAGCAAATGCCAAGCGGTGACCGTCGGTGGAGACCAAAGACAATTGCTTGCCCTCGGCCACAAACAAAATGCCATTGAGGTAGTAACGAATGTCGTGCACGGCCATGGCAAAAGAAACTTGGCTGAGCAGCTGCTTCAACGTTTTTTGCGGGATGCTGAAGACGGGTCCAAAGCTGGCCGCTTCTTGCACCAAGGGAAAATCTTCTGCAGGCAAGGTCTGCAAAGTGAATTTGGATTTACCACCCTTCAAAATCAATTTGCTTTGACTGGATTCCAAACTGACTGTTTGATCGGAAGGCATGGTGCGCAAAATGTCGATCAGTTTGCGCGCACCCACGGTGGTGGTGAAATCGCCGGCATCGCCGTCCATTTCGGCGGTGGTGCGAATTTGAATTTCAAGATCACTGGTGGTCAACTGCAATGCTTTGCCAGTTTTGCGAATCAGCACATTGGCCAAAACAGGCAATGTGTGACGACGTTCCACAATGCCAGAAACGGATTGCAAAACAGACAGCAATTTGTCTTGGGTGGCCTTCAGTACGATCATGTCTTCCTCTGTTTTTTGGGGGCCCCAATTTGGAATTTGGGAGCCCCTAGATTTTCGCTGATTTTTGACCCTAAATGGCGCTTTTGACCGCCTTAATTCAGCATTCTTTGGGCGGGCTGGCCCACCCCCTGCATGACGCCGATTTCAAAGCCTGCTGTTGGCGCCAAAAGGCTTAACCCTTGAGGGTTTGCTCCAAGACGTGCAATTGCTGGTTCAGTTCGGTCAGTTGTTGGCGTTCGGCGCTGATTTTGCGCACGGCATGCAACACCGTGGTGTGGTCACGGCCGCCGAACAATTCACCGATTTCGGGCAAACTTTTTTGGGTCAACTCTTTGGCCAAGTACATGGCAATTTGGCGCGGCCGCGCAATGCTGGCAGGCCGTTTTTTGGAATACATGTCGGCGACTTTGATCTTGTAGTAATCGGCCACCGTTTTTTGGATGTTCTCCACGCTGATCTGGCGGTTTTGGATGGACAGCAAATCGCGCAAGGCCTCGCGTGCCAGTTGGATGGAGATTTCCTTCTGGTTAAAGCGCGAATAAGCCAAAATTTTGCGCAAGGCGCCTTCCAGCTCACGCACGTTGGATCGCACGTTCTTGGCCACAAAGAATGCCACCTCTTCGGGCATGACGCTGCCCTCACTGATGGCTTTGTTGATCAAAATGGCCACCCGCATCTCCAACTCGGGAGGCTCAATGGCGACCGTCAGGCCAGAATCAAAACGTGAGACCAAGCGTTCGTGAATGTCGGCCAAGCCTTTGGGGTAAGTGTCGCTGGTCATCACGATGTGTGATTTTTTGGCCAGCAAGGCTTCAAAGGCATTGAAGAACTCTTCTTGGGTACGGTCTTTGTTGGCAAAGAACTGCACATCGTCGATCAACAGCAAATCCAGTGAGTGGTAGCGGTGCTTGAACTCATCAAAAGTTTTGCGCTGGTATGCCTTAACCACATCCGACACAAATTGTTCGGCATGAATGTAGAGAACTTTGGCATCAGGCCGGTCGGCCAGCAATTTATTGCCCACCGCATGCACCAAGTGGGTCTTGCCTAAACCGACGCCACCGTAGATGAACAAGGGGTTGTAGAGATGTCCTGGCATGGTGGCCACGTGCATGGCCGCTGCGCGGGCCATGCGGTTGGCCGAACCCTCCACCAAGGTGTCAAAGGTCAAGGCCGTGTTCAAGCGGTGACGGTGGCCATCCGTGGGCGCTTCGTCGGGCACGTCGGCTGTTTCGGGTCGCGCATCTAAGGCGGCCTTGGCCATTGAAAACGCAGTTTTTCCTTGAGCTTCTCTGGTAGCAAGTGCTAACTCAATTTGAATTTTTTGCCCGTGCAAGCGCGATAAAACATCGGCCAGCTTGGCGCTGTATTGCGCACGGATCCAATCCAATTTGAAACGGTTGGCCACGTACAAAGTGACCTTGGAGAAGTCATCCGAGACCTGTGCAGTGAGGGGTTTGATCCACGTGTTGAACTGCTGCTCGGGCATTTCCTGAGAGAGCTCGTCCAGGCAAACTTGCCAAAGTGCTTGGCCTGCTTCATCACCGTCGTGGGTTTGCTGTCCATTGCTCATGCGGGCATGCCTTGGGTGTGGACAGTTTGAAGAATCATGAGGTTCAAAATAACTTTATCAAGAGTTTATCCACATCCAAAAAGATGGGCTTGAGGCATCATAAACCAGAAAATTTGAACTGGAACTGGGTTTTTTTCAAGAAGCACCCGACCTAGGGTTTGCCAGCCCCTTGAAAGTTTGCGATAATCGCCGGTTTCCTCCAAAAATAACCATGTGGTTTTGGGGGGCCAGTTACCAGGAACGTCGAAAATGAAACGCACATACCAACCTTCTAAAACACGCCGCGCACGTACTCACGGCTTTTTGGTTCGCATGAAAACACGCGGCGGCCGTGCTGTAATCAACGCACGTCGCGCCAAAGGCCGTAAACGTCTGGCCGCTTAATCCAAGCGAGAGCAGCCGCGTGAGCCCAGCCCCACAATGGCTTGGCTGCTGAGCAATCCCATGACTCGGCAGTGGTGTGCAGCGTTTGAAAACCCGCCCTCAATTCCAGGCAGCCCTTGCAGGCGGCATGGTTTCGCGCACCCCGCACTTCGCTTTGCACCGTCTTAACCTGCCCGAAGCCAAGCCCTTGGCCTCGAACGAAGACTCGCACAGCGCCCCCCTCTTTCAAACCCAAGAAGTTTGGCTTGGCGCCATGGTCCCCAAACGATGGGCCAAGCGCGCCGTCACACGCAACGCCATCAAACGCCAAATTTACAACGTCAGCGCACAGTTCGAAGTGCGCTTGCCTTGCGCCGCGCACGTGGTTCGCTTGCGCTCAGGCTTTGATCGCCAACAATTCATCAGCGCCACCTCACCGATGCTCAAACTGGCCGTTCGGCAAGAACTTGAGCAATTGTTTGAGCGCGCAGCCAAC
>RFVJ01000171.1 GCA_009928125.1 Betaproteobacteria bacterium | reverse complement strand
CCCGTCGCAAAAGATTGGGAGCCACTGGCGAGTGTCAATGTCACTTGCCCTGAGGCCACCTGAACTCTGGCATCGAAAGGGTGCGTGTGCTTTTCAATGACCAAATTGGGGGCCCAATCTTTTTGAATGATCTCATCAAAGCCGTCGTCCATGGCCTGGGCTGAAAAATCATTGAAGTTGGCATGCGATTTCATTGAAAACTTCCATCATCAAATTAACAGACATTGAAGTTGAAGGGTCAGAATGTCTTGGCATTCACAAAAAGACATACTTTAATTCGAAGAACAGCTTGCCCAAGACCTACGACGTCAGTATTTGTAGTTCATTGAACCCGGTTGTGATTTTTGAATCACAGCACAAGCTAGACGCGGTCCTGAATTTCCAGTGGGTTGCGTTTTAAAGTCATCTGGATCTCTGTGAACAATCAAGCCCAATCCAAGGATGTCAGTCGATGCCTTGCCGATCGAAATGGCAGATGTTTCAAATGACAATTTCGCAACGCCATTGGCGTCGGCTACCAAAGAGGGCAAATCACCAGCATGATGTGAATTGCTGCCATGTGCCCCATGCCCCTTGGCTGTAGGATTAAAGTGCCCACCTGCGCTCATCCCGTCGCCACTTGAACAGTCACCTTTTTCATGAATGTGAAAGCCATGTTCGGCATTGGGTTTCAAGCCACGAATTTCAGCATTGACCAGAACTTTGGCACCCATGCTTTGAAAGGTCACTATGCCAGAGGTAACGTTGCCCTTGGTGGGTATTAAGCTGGCGGTTGCTGCGGGCCCGTCAATTTGTGAAGCACACCCCACAGAACCCAGAACTGCGCAATACATGATCAACTTTTTCATGTCAGTCTTTCAATATAAAAGTTCAGTTTGACACACTTGACGCATTTTGGCGAAAAGCTTGACTTGCACAGCGGTTCGATGAACTGACCTTGCATGTGACCATGTTGCCGGGAGATCGCAACAACAAAATACGCTAAAAGTACTCTAAAACTTCAAAATGCACTCATTCTTGCTACAGAGTTGGACTGCTTGAATTTCAACCGATAAGATGTTGCTTCAAAGGGGTGCCAACAAGTCTGTTCAGTATCTTTAACTGGGCCATTGGCAACGGGTATTCATTTCAGGGCGCATCTTCATGACAACTGTCAAAAAAATCATTGAGCAAAAGGCAAACACCATTTTCTCTGTCAGCACTTCAGACCCCGTTGCGAATGTCTTGAAGATCATGCGTGACTTTCGCGTACGTGCCGTGTTGGTGATCGATGGCAGTGAATTGAAAGGCATCGTATCCCAAGGCGATTGCGCCATCAAAGTATTACTGCCTCACCAAGACCCAACTCAGGTTCTGGTTTCAAAAATCATGACCCCCAAGCCTCTGACAGTGACGCTGTCCAATTCACTGGAGGAATGCATGGCGATCATGGTTCACAAGCACATCAGGCACTTGCCTGTTGTTGAAAACAACAAAGTTGTGGGTGTCGTGTCCATTGGTGACTTGGTCAAAAATATCATTGAGCAGCAAGGCAATCAAATCAAGTTCCTAGAGACCTATATCAAGGGACACGGCGCATAATTTGCTCGAACCGTCCATCAAACAGGTCTGAGGAAGAATTCGAATTATTCGCTCTCTTCTGCCTTTTTCGACATCACCAAACCGTACTGAATGACGAGCGTAGATGCTGCCAGCAACAAGACAGCACAGCCTTCGTAAATTAAATCGATGGTGCTAATGCCTTTGCCCTGCAAAATCATCAATCGGCAAAGCGCTGTGATTGCAATGAAGATAGGCAATGTGATGGGTATCTTTCTGTATTGATAGAAAGCTGCCACCATGCCCAAAACTTCGGCATAAATGAACATCAGCAACAGGTCTGTGAGGGCAATTTTTCCATTTTGAATCACTGCCACCATTTCTGCCCCAACACTGAAGACAGTGAGCAATGCAATGAAAAATAGGATGCATTTCTCTGCGAAGATGATCAAGTTATAAATGCTCATGCCGTGGTCTCCAGTTGCTTCACATGGTACACAGTACAACACCCGCAGGCAATTCAATGAGTTGCCAACCCTACAGATCGAAAGAGTTCAAAGTTTTCGCTCAGACCTTTGAGTTCATATTCACCCGCCGACTCAAAAACCATCTGGCTTCCACCGGTTAAATCCTTGAGAGTGCGCGTCATCAAAACCTCTCCAGCATTTGCTTGGTCCATGACCCTTGCTGCAATGTTGACAGCGATGCCCGTGATGTCTTCACCGCGCGAAACAACCTCACCGACATGCAATCCTGCTCGAATGGGCAAATTGATTTTCTCCAATTCCTCGACGAGCTTCAAAGCACATTGAAGCGCACGAACAGGACCATCAAAAAGTGCCAATATGCCATCGCCCGTATTTTTGACAACCCGACCTTTGTATGACGCGACCAATGGATTGACGATGGCATCGTGTTTGTCCAGCATGCTGCGCCAATCTTGATCGCCCATTTTCAATAATTTTTGGGTTGAATTGACAATGTCTGTGAAGAGTGCGGTTGAAAGCTTCCGATCCATAGCCAGCGTTTCACTTGAAGCACTGACTTGCGCAAATTGAACAATCGCATCAATCACAACATCCACATCTTCAAATTGTGGCATGTGTGAGCTGGTTGGCAGCTCCAGATAGGTCGCATTCTCAATGTGGTCGGCAAAGTAGCGCCCATTGCCTCTTCGAACCAACTGATCATGCCGCCTTTGAATGACCAAGGTACGCTGTTTCACATCCGCCAAAATGGGGCGGACATCGATCAGTGAATTGGCAGCCATGAACTTTTTAACGCCCGATGGCGAACTTGCCATGCGCTCGGCTTTGGCAAATAGCGCTTGCGTTTCAGTGTTGAAACCACCTAATGGCCCAGCTTTGCTTGCAAATAAACCCTTGCCCCAATGGGTGACGACGTTTTCAATGGCCTTGTCCATGTGTTTGATGTGCGCCATGTGGGGGTAGTCATCACTGCCCCAAAATTTAGCCATTGCACCAAACAAAATCAGACGCTCAACCTTTTGCGGATAGGTAGCGGCAAAGAGAATACTGACCGGCCCACCCTCCGAGAGCGCGAAAATGCTTGCCCTTTGGGAATTGGCTGCCTGCATCACAGCACGCAAATCATCGATACGCTCTTCAAGCGTGGTGACACCTTCAATGCGATCTGACATGCCTTGTCCGCGCTTGTCCAAAATGATGACGCGAAAATGCTGACCGAGTTCTAGCAGAAATTGGGCTGAATGAGGTTCGTCCCAATTCGTCTCCAAATGAGAAATGATGCCAGGCACATACAAAAGGTCTTGTTGACCTGTTCCAAAAACTTGAAATGCAATACTGACATCACCAGACATCACATATTGGGTCTCGGGTCTTTTGATACCTGTCATTTTTAAATTCAGAAAAGATTTATCTATCAAGAGTTTGCAGCGATTCGGTGAGATTAGCAAGCGCCCTTACTTGACTGATAGGTTGAGGTCGGTCGCTTGAATCGTTGGTTTGCAGTCGTTGGCTTGAACGCCTTTCAAAAAATCCTGAATCACTTGTACCGTGATGGTTTCAGTTTTTTGAGAGGCCCCCAGACCCGCAAAATTCATGTGGGTAGCGCCCTTTATCACGCCAAGCCACTTGCAGCCTGCTTTCATGTTTTTAAACGCTTCGGTTCTTGATTCCCACGACAAGCCGCCCAATTCCAAATCCTGAGTTCCCGTCAACATCAAAACGGGATGCTGAATGGCATGCCACGCGTTCTCTGGAAAGATGGCGCCTGATCCTTGAGGCGATAGCGCAATATAAGCAGCGTACTCAGGCAATTCTGGCACGGTCAATTGATTTTGTGCACCCGCTGCCATCATCACAGTGGCTGCGCCCATCGAATGGCCAATCAAGACAGCCTCTTTGGCAAGACATTGCGTTTGAGCCCAATCTTTGGCCGCGCGAATGTCCATGAATCTGGCTTGGTAAGCCTTTGTATCGGTAATGAGTTTGGCCAATCCTTGGGCGATGGTTTTTCCTCTGACCATTTCCTGCACCGATTGAAGGCCACTTTCTTGATGGCCAACAACCACAGCCAAATAACCAAAATGAGACATCGCTTGACCCAAATAGCGATAGCCACTTTCAGATCCACCTGCACCATGCGAAATGATGGCAATGCCTTTGCATTCACTTTGGACAGGCTTGTACGCCCTCATTGGCACTTGCTTTGAATCTTGGCGCCGCAAAGTGATGAAGTCACTGCCCATGGATGCTGCATGAAAAAATAACGACAGCCAAAGCATTGCCAAAGAAGGTAAGATTGATTTCATGAATTGAATTCCAACGAGGGTGGTTTCATTTCGGGTCCTCATCCTGTCCACAAGCAAATTGAATGCAATTTTGGCATCTCTGCATGTCAATGAAAACCTGCTAAGCACCTATTCATGATCAATTACGTCCGACTCATCGCATTGGCAGCCATATGGGGTGGATCAT
>RFVJ01000018.1 GCA_009928125.1 Betaproteobacteria bacterium | reverse complement strand
GGCACTGAATTCAAGACCTTCCCGATGCCCCATCAACTGGCATAATTCAGCCACTGGCCGGTCTTGCACCGGCCTTTCTATGACCCATTTCTAGGACACCCCATGATCACCACAGCCACAGGCCTGCAATACGAAGACACCGTGGTCGGCGACGGCGCCGAAGCCACCAAAGGCCAAACGGTCACTGTGCATTACACAGGCTGGTTGTATGAAGACGGCGAACAAGGCGCCAAGTTTGACTCCAGCAAAGACCGACGCGACCCCTTCCAATTCATCTTGGGCGCGGGCATGGTCATTCGCGGTTGGGACGAAGGCGTGGCCGGCATGAAAATCGGTGGCGCGCGCACCCTGATCATTCCTTCCGACCTGGGCTACGGTCCCCGTGGTGCCGGCGGCGTCATCCCCCCCAACGCCACCCTCAAGTTCGACGTCGAACTGCTCGAACTGTCCTGATTTCATTCAAGCCCTTTTGGCCCATTCGCCAAAAGGCCTTGAAATCTCTCAAAACGCCCCCAAGTTTGGGGCGTTGTCATTTATTGCGGATGCATTTCATGTCTGATTCCAGCTCACAAAATCCCAGTCATCAAAACCCCGGTACGCCCAATGTCATGCCAACGGCTGAAGCCTTGGCCGCTGCTGCTGCAGCCATGGGCACAGACACCCAGGCTCAACAAGCGCCCATTTCACAAGATCCCTTGGCCGATGCACAAGCCGAACTGGCCAACATCAAAGCCCAAAACGCCACCCTGGCCGACCAGTATTTGCGTGCCCAAGCGGATGTACAAAATGCCCGTCGCCGCGCCGATGAGGAAGTTTCCAAAGCGCGCAAGTTTGCCGTGGAAGGTTTTGCAGACAGCTTGCTGCCTGTATTGGACAGCTTGGAGGCCGGTTTGGCCATTCAAAATGCCACACCTGAACAAATTCGCGAAGGTGCCGAAGCCACCCTGCGCCAACTCAAGAGCGCCCTAGAGCGCAACAAAGTGGTTGAAATCAACCCCACGGCAGGCACCAAGTTTGATCCACACCATCACCAAGCCATCAGCGTGGTCCCGGCTCAACAAGAAGCCAATACCGTGGTCACGGTGTTGCAAAAGGGCTACCTGATTGCCGACCGCGTGCTGCGCCCCGCCCTGGTCACCGTCACAGCCCCCAAATAAAACCCTTCAGAAGTAGAAAACAGGCTTGAAATTACCCAAAACGCCCCTACTTCTGTTTCATTCAAGCATTTTTTAAGATTTACCGGAGAAGAACATGGGAAGAATCATTGGCATTGACCTGGGCACCACCAACTCATGTGTGGCCATCATGGAAGGCAACAGCACCAAAGTAATTGAGAACGCCGAAGGCGCGCGCACCACCCCTTCGATCATCGCGTACCAAGAAGACGGCGAAATTTTGGTCGGCGCGTCCGCCAAGCGCCAAGCCGTCACCAACCCTCGCAACACGCTGTATGCCGTGAAGCGTTTGATTGGTCGCAAGTTCACTGAAAAAGAAGTTCAAAAAGACATCGACCTGATGCCCTACACCATTGCCAAAGCCGACAACGGCGATGCTTGGGTGGAAGTGCGCGGCAACAAATTGGCGCCCCCACAGATCAGCGCTGAGGTGTTGCGCAAGATGAAGAAAACCGCCGAAGACTACCTCGGCGAAGATGTGACTGAAGCAGTCATCACGGTGCCCGCTTACTTCAACGATGCGCAACGTCAAGCTACCAAAGATGCAGGCCGCATCGCTGGCTTGGACGTCAAACGCATCATCAACGAACCCACAGCTGCAGCCTTGGCTTTTGGCCTGGACAAGACAGAAAAAGGCGATCGCAAAATTGCCGTGTATGACTTGGGTGGCGGTACCTTTGACGTGTCCATCATCGAAATTGCCGACGTCGATGGCGAAAAACAATTTGAAGTGTTGTCCACCAACGGTGACACCTTCTTGGGTGGTGAAGACTTCGACCAACGCATCATTGACTTCATCATTGCCGAGTTCAAGAAAGAAAGCGGCGTTGATTTGTCCAAAGACGTGCTGGCTTTGCAACGCTTGAAAGAGGCCGCTGAAAAAGCCAAGATCGAACTGTCCAGCTCGGCTGGTACCGACATCAACTTGCCCTACATCACAGCCGATGCCACAGGCCCCAAGCACCTGAACATCAAGTTAAGCCGCGCCAAGCTGGAAAGCCTGGTCGACGAGTTGATCGAGCGCACCATCGCCCCTTGCCGCACCGCCATCAAAGACGCTGGCGTCAGCGTGTCGGACATCGACGACATCATTTTGGTCGGTGGCATGACGCGCATGCCCAAGGTGCAAGACAAGGTCAAAGAATTCTTCGGCAAAGAACCTCGCAAAGATGTGAACCCTGATGAGGCTGTGGCCGTTGGCGCCGCCATTCAAGGCCAGGTTTTGTCGGGCGATCGCAAAGACGTGTTGTTGTTGGACGTCACACCATTGTCCTTGGGCATTGAAACCCTGGGCGGCGTGATGACCAAAATGATCACCAAGAACACCACCATCCCCACCAAGTTTGCACAGACCTTCTCAACGGCTGATGACAACCAACCTGCGGTGACCATCAAGGTTTACCAAGGCGAGCGCGAGATGGCCACTGGCAACAAGTTGCTGGGTGAGTTCAACCTCGAAGGCATTCCACCCGCAGCCCGCGGCACACCACAAATTGAAGTGTCCTTTGACATCGACGCCAACGGCATCTTGCACGTCGGCGCCAAAGACAAAGGCACTGGCAAAGAGAACAAGATCACCATCAAGGCCAACTCCGGTTTGTCTGAAGAAGAAATTCAACAGATGGTGAAAGACGCCGAGTTGAACGCTGCAGACGACAAGAAGAAACTCGAAATCGTTCAAGCCAAAAACTCAGGTGAAGCCACGGTCCACAGCGTGAAGAAAAGCTTGACGGAGTACGGCGACAAGATTGAAGCTGACGAGAAAACCAAAATCGAAGCCGCAGTGAAAGAATTGGAAGAAGCTTTGAAAGGCGAAGACAAAGAAGCCATTGAAGCCAAAACCGAGGCCCTCATGACGGTCAGCCAAAAACTCGGCGAGAAAATGTACGCCGACATGCAAGCCAAAGAAGCGGCGGCTGGTGGCGCGGCAGGCGGCCCTGGTGCCGATGCCAAACCCGCAGACGACAACGTGGTGGACGCTGAAGTCAAGGAAGTTAAAAAAGGCTAAACCTTTCATTCAAGGGCTTTAGCCCAAGCCGCCGCGTCAGCGCATTCCTCTGGAAATCGCTTTCGCGGCGTTCTTGTTCAAACAGTAGCACAACACGATGGCCAAAAGAGACTTTTACGACGTATTGGGTGTAGCCAAGAACGCCTCTGAAGAAGAGATCAAAAAGGCGTATCGCAAATTGGCGATGAAGTACCACCCTGACCGTCATCAGGGCGACGACGCCAAAGACGCCGAAGCCAAATTCAAAGAGGTCAAAGAGGCCTACGAGATGTTGTCGGATGCGCAAAAACGTGCGGCCTACGACCAGTACGGCCACGCCGGGGTTGACCCCAACATGCGCGGTGGCGCAGGTGGTGCGGAAGGCTTTGGCGGATTTGGCGAAGCTTTCGGCGATATCTTTGGTGACATCTTTGGCCAGCAACGTGGCGGTCGTGGTGGACGTCAAGTGTTCCGCGGCGGTGACTTGAGCTACGCCATGGAAGTGACTTTGGAAGAAGCGGCTGCTGGCAAAGACGCACAAATTCGCATTCCCGGTTGGGAAGAGTGCGACCCATGTGGCGGATCTGGCGCCAAGAAAGGCACCAGCGCGAAAACCTGCGGCACCTGCCAAGGCTCGGGCACCGTTCAAATGCGCCAAGGCTTTTTCAGCGTCCAACAAACCTGTCCGCACTGCAGGGGCTCAGGCAAAATCATTTCTGACCCCTGCCCTTCTTGCAGTGGTCAAGGCAAGCTCAAAAAGCAAAAAACACTCGAAGTCAAAATCCCCGCGGGCATTGACGACGGCATGCGCATTCGCAGCACTGGCAATGGTGAACCTGGCACCAATGGCGGACCGCCAGGTGACTTGTACATTGAGATTCGCCTCAAGAAGCACGACATCTTCGAGCGCGATGGCGACGACTTGCATTGCTCTGTGCCCATCAGCTTTACCAAAGCGGCGTTGGGCGGCGAGATCGATGTACCCACGCTCAACGGCAAAGCCGCCATCGACATTCCAGAGGGCACCCAAACAGGCAAACAATTCCGTTTGCGCGGCAAAGGCATCAAGGGCGTTCGCGCCAGCTACCCTGGCGACCTCTACTGTCACATCACGGTAGAGACACCTGTCAAGCTCACGGAGCATCAGCGCAAGTTGCTCAAAGAGTTTGACGAGTCTTTGCAAAAAGGCGGCGCCAAGCACATGCCTACTGGCAACAGTTGGACCGACAAACTCAAAGGTTTGTTCGGCGCCTAAGCTTGATGTAAGTCAATTCCATGTTGGGCCAAGCGCCTAACATGGCCACATGACACTCAACATTCGCTTCTTAGGCGGTGCCAACACCGTCACCGGTTCCAAGTACTGCGTCGAGCACGGCGGTCGCAAGCTGTTGGTCGATTGCGGTTTGTTTCAGGGCTACAAACAATTGCGACTGCGCAATTGGGATGCGTGCCCCATTCCGCCGAAAGATGTCGATGCCGTCATCTTGACGCATGCACATTTAGATCACAGTGGCTATTTGCCCTTGTTGGTTCGCAGCGGCTTTGAAGGCAAAGTTCACAGTACCTCTGGCACACGCGACTTGTGCGCTATCTTGCTGCCCGACAGCGGCCACATCCAAGAAGAAGATGCCTACTTTGCCAACCGGCATGGCTTCTCCAAACACGCACCGGCATTACCGCTTTACACGCAGCAAGATGCCAAATATTGCATGCAACAGTTCCATGTTGAAAAACTCAACACATGGTTCCAACCCATTCCGGGGTGGAACGCCAAGTTCAGCACAGCAGGCCACATCTTGGGTGCGTCCAGTTTGCTACTGGAAGTGGCAGGCCGTCGCATTTTGTTCTCTGGCGATTTGGGCCGACCCGACGACAGCCTCATGAACCCGCCCGACAACCCGCTGCAAGCCGACACCGTGTTGATCGAATCCACCTACGGTAACCGTGTGCACCCCGAAGAAAATGTCAACACCGAGCTGGGCGAGGCATTGAAAAAGGTGTCAGCGCGTGGCGGTGTTGCCGTCGTTCCTGTGTTTGCCGTAGGCCGTGCGCAGGCCATCTTGCACAGCATTGCGCAGCTCAAAGCGCAGGGCGTCATTCCGCATGGCTTGCCTATTTTTCTAGACAGCCCGATGGCGGTTCACACCACGGCGCTGTTCAAACGGCACATGGGTGAACACCGCCTCACCGCTGACGAGGTGCAAGCCATGGACCATGTGGCCACCATGATCGAGACACCCGAGCAGTCCAAAGCCTTGATCAAGCGCCATGGCCCCATGGTGATCTTGGCAGCCAGTGGCATGGCCACAGGGGGGCGTGTCTTGCATCACTTGGCCAACTACATCGGCAATCACCGCAACATGGTCATCCTCACAGGTTATCAATCGCCAGGAACGCGAGGTGCCACCTTGGCCAGCGGCGCGCCCACGCTTCGATTGCACGGCAAAGACATGCCAGTGGCCGCTGAGATTGTTCAGCTCACTTCGGCCTCCGCCCATGCCGATGGCAATCAGTTGTTGGCGTGGTTGCAAAAAATGCCCCAAGCGCCTGCGCAGGTTTACGTGGTCCACGGTGAACTTGAAGCATCCGACACCCTGCGCCAACGCATCGAACGAGAACTCGGTATGCGTGCCGTGGTGCCCGAGCATGCTTCGGTTTGGCCCGCATAGGGGATTAAGGCAATCTCAGGGCATGAAGCATTAAACTTGGCCCCATGACTTCGGAACACGCCCCCACTTCAGAAACGCATGTCCCGGCTTGGCACCCAGTTTGGGTTGCTTTGCTCGGCAGCTTGTGGCTTGCCAGTGTTGGCAACTACGCACTTTGGCAGCAAGTGCACCAATTACCAGAAGTGTCAGGCTTGAGGGGGTTGGCGTTTGCTTTGGGCTTTGGCGTCATCATCACTTCCGCCCTCACCGCTGTTTTGAGTTTTCTGAATTGGCGTGGCTGGCTCAAACCTGTCCTCTCAGTTTTCTTTTTGAGCGCGGCCAGTGGCGCTTACTTCATGGTCAGTTACGGCATTGTGATTGACAGCACCATGATCACCAATGTGGTTCAGACAGACACCAAAGAAGCCTTGGATTTGCTGAATTGGCGCATGCTGATCAGTCTCTTGGTGCTGGGCATTCTGCCGTGTTGGGTGCTTTGGAAAACACCGATTCACTGCGCTACTTGGTCAATCCCTTGAACAGCTACTACGCCATCGGCATGGTGGCGGCCAAACCTTTTCAGCGAGACCACAAAACTTTGTTGCCCATTGGCAGAGACGCCCAATTGGCCACGCCAAAGTCCAATGAAAAACCACCCCTGCTGTTGCTGGTGCTGGGAGAAACCGCGCGCATGGGCAACTTTGGTGTGAATGGCTACGGTTTTATGGATCGACAACCAATCGGGTTGCAAAGGCGTATGCGATCGAGTGCCTCAAGCCATGACCAAAGAACTCCAGCATCCAACATTGTGCAAAGGCGGCGAATGCTACGACGAAATCATGCTGCACCAACTCGATGAACGCATTCAAGCTTTGCCTGCAGAACGTCGAGCCAAAGGCGTGGTGGTGGTGATGCATCAAATGGGCAGCCATGGTCCCGCCTATTACAAAAGAGTCCCCGATGCATTCAAAAAGTTTCAACCTGAATGCAAGAGCAACGCCCTGCAGGAGTGCACGCGCGAGCAGGTGGTGAACTCTTTTGACAACACCATTCTCTACACCGACCACTTTTTAGGCCAAGCCATTCAATGGCTCAAAAAAGCAGAAGCCTCGTCAGCACCGGCCATGCTGTATGTATCAGACCACGGCGAGTCCTTGGGCGAAAACAATTTGTACCTGCACGGTCTGCCCTACCGCGTGGCGCCCGACGTTCAAAAACGTGTGCCTTGGATCACGTGGTGGTCACCGCAGTTTGAAAAGCAAATGGGTTTGTCTCGTACCTGTTTACACAACAAGGTTCAAACGCCACTGACCCACGACCATTACTTTCACTCAGTTTTGGGGCTGGTGAATGTCAGCACCGAGGTGTACCAAGCCAAGCTGGATGTGCATGCGGACTGCCGCAACAAATCATAAGAAGCGATCCAGCAGCTTTCGCGAAAATCGGTCCATCTGGGCCAAATCACGAATTAAAAATTGCACGCCATGGCCATCGGTCACCAGCAACACGCTGGCTGACAAGCGGCGAATGTCTTCCTCCCCCTTTAACAGCAAGGTAGTGGGGCCGCGGTCAGTTTCAATGTCCCACGTACTGGGCGTCACAAAACTGCTCACGCCATGCAATTTCAAAATTCGCGGCATGAACTCGCGTTGCGTCATGGCCGCCAACACCTTGGCACGCACACCCTCTGACAATTGATTCAGGTGCGGTATCCACAGCAACTCTTTGCCGTCCACATCCACCAAAGCAATCCCCTCTTCGGGTGCAGCCACAGGGAAAGAACGCACTGCCATCACATGGTCGTGCTTGACGCCTTCGGCGCTGACATAGAACCAACGACCTGAAGGGCCCTGATCAAATTCAATGTTCTTCAGCATGTCGCTCATGGTGTGACCGTCTCTCTCAACACAGCACCTTCAGATTCAGCTTGTCGCTGCTGGGCTTCGTACAAACGCCAATAAGCGCCCTTGCTTTCAATCAGCACATCGTGCGTGCCCTCTTCCACAATGAGTCCTTTGTCCATCACCACCAAGCGGTCGGCTTTTCGCAAAGTAGACAAACGGTGCGCAATGGCAATGGTGGTACGTCCGCGTACCAAATTGTCCAAAGCATTTTGGATTTCTTTTTCTGTTTCCGTGTCCACAGCCGAAGTGGCCTCGTCCAAAATCAAAATGCGCGGATTGATCAGCAATGCTCGGGCAATTGAAATGCGCTGACGTTCACCCCCTGACAAACCTTGGCCGCGCTCTCCCACCAAGGAGTCGTAACCCTGCGGCATTCGCAAGATGAATTCATGGGCATGCGCAGCACGCGCTGCAGCCACGATGTCTTCCCGCGAGGCATCGGGGAGGCCATAAGCAATGTTGTCGGCAATGGTGCCAAAGAACAAGAAAGGCTCTTGCAAGACCAAGCCAATGTGCCTGCGGTAATCGGCCACTTTCAACTGCTTGATGTCCACACCATCGAGGGCAATGCTGCCTTCCGACAAATCGTAGAAGCGGCACATCAAATTGACCAAGGTGCTTTTGCCTGAACCACTGTGCCCCACCAAGCCAATCATCTCGCCGGGTTGGATGTCTAAATTCAATTGCTTGATCACTGCACGATTGCCATACCGAAAACTGGCATCCGTGAGGGTAATGCGCCCCTCTACTTTGGGCAAGGCAACTGGATTGACGGGTTCTGGCACGCTGGACACGTGGTCCAAAATTTCAAAAATACGCTTGGCACCCGATGCCGCTTTTTGCGTGGTGGACACAATGCGACTCATGGAATCCAGGCGGGTGTAAAAGCGCCCGATGTATGCCAAAAATGCCGTGAGCACACCGACCGTGATCTGGTCTTTGGACACCAACCAAATGCCAAAGCCCCAGACCACCAGCAAACCAACTTCCGTCATCAGCGTGACCGTAGGCGAGAACACCGACCACACCCGGTTCAGGCGATCGTTCACTGCCAAGTTGTGTTGGTTGGCGTCAATGAAGCGCTGGGCCTCTCGGTCTTCTTGCGCAAAGGCTTTCACCACGCGAATGCCAGGAATGGTGTCGGCCAACACATTGGTCACTTCAGACCACACACGGTCGATTTTTTCAAAGCCTGTGCGAAGTTTTTCGCGCACCACATGAATCAACCAACCGATGAACGGCAACGGTAGCAAAGTCACCACCGCCAAGGTAGGGTTGATGGAAAACAAAATGATCGCCGTCATCATGATCATCAACACGTCGGTTGCAAAGTCCAACAAGTGCAATGACAAAAACACGTTGATGCGGTCGGTTTCGCTCCCGATGCGGGCGATCAAATCGCCTGTGCGGCGCCCCCCAAAATATTCGAGGGACAACTTCAGCAAATGCTGGTAGGTGGTGGTGCGCAAATCCGCACCGATGCGCTCGGACACCAAAGCCAGAATGTAAGTTTTGATCCAACCCAAACCCCAAGCGACAAAAGCTGAGCCCAACAGGCCCAACAAATACCAAGACACAGTGACAGGATCAATCGGCTTGCCGTTTTGATAAGGGATGAGCACATCGTCCATCAAGGGCATGGTGAGGTAGGGCGGCACCAAGGTGGCGGCTGTCGACGCCAAGGTCAACACAAAGCCCATCAACAACTGCCACTGATAGGGCTTGGCAAATCGCCAAAGTTTGAACAGGGTCCAAGTCGATGGCGGCGTCTGCTCTTTTTCAAGACAAACCGGGCATTCTTCGTCGGCCTCGTCCACCACGTTCTGGCATACGGGACACAGCACATGGCGCATGGCACCGACGGCTGGCTCGGCAAAAACCTCGTCCTCTACACCTTGAAGTGACTTGCCTAAAAAACTGGCACTGGGGCTGCTGGGCTGTTGATGATTCTCAAACCGCAACTTCCAACGCAGCACGGCGGCCTCAAGACCCAGAGTGAAGCGCCACGCGGCCACGCGGCGGGCGCCTTGGTGCAGGGCCAAGGTGCCCACCCCAGCGTGGTCCATCACGCGCAAGCTCAAATCTGAGCTGACAGGGTAAAAATTCCAACTTTTTTGGGTCTCGTCGGTCGAGATGACCCGTTGATCGGTCAAAATAACCAGGTTTTTTTTGAACCTTAATTCATCATTGAGGTCAACCTCTAGCCAGGCTAGGACGTTTTCACCAAGGTGAACTTGAGACAACACGCCCTCCTGCCAGAAAAAAGGCAATCCCAGCAAATCAGCGGGAGGATGGGTTTTGGAGTTCATAAGAGTTCAAACAGCAAGAGTCAACATGTGTTGGCAGCAAACAAAAACAGCAAAATAAGCGGCCAGGACACAGCCCATGCACCTTGTTTATCAGACGATCACTGCCAGTGTTGTCATTGGCCGGTCATTGTATCCCCGGACACGAATCGCTCCGTGCCTTCGCTCAGAATCGTCAGGCCCACGGAAATGAGTTCTAAAGACATCAAATTTTTGCGGATGACCCACCTCAAGGGTCCCAACATTTGGACTTACCGCCCTGTCATCGAGGCATGGATCGACATCGGCGACCTCGAAGATTACCCGTCCAACACACTGCCCGGTTTCAACGAACGACTTCAAGCCATGTTGCCTGGCCTGATTGAGCACCGCTGTAGCGTCGGCGAAAGAGGTGGATTTTTGCAACGCCTCGCCGAAGGCACTTGGCCCGGTCACATCATGGAGCATGTGGCCCTTGAACTGCAAAACAGAGCCGGCATGCAAACGGGGTTTGGCAAAGCCCGAGAGGCTGGGCCTCGTGGTATTTACAAAGTGGTCATTCGAACCCGCAACGAAACCGTCAGCCGCGCTGCACTCCAAGCCGCTCGCGATCTGGTCATGGCGGCCATCCACAACCGCCCCTTCCCAGTCAAACAAGTCATCGCCGACCTGACCCAAATGGTTGACCGTTTGTGCATCGGTCCCAGCACCGCTTGCATCGTGGATGCAGCCGCCGAACGACACATTCCGGCCATCCGTCTGAACGATGGCAATTTGGTCCAATTGGGATACGGGGCCAACCAGCGGCGCATTTGGACAGCCGAAACCGACCAGACCAGTGCCATTGCTGAAGGCGTCTCCAAGGACAAGGATCTGACCAAAAGCCTGCTCGCCAATTGCGGCGTCCCCATTCCCGAAGGCCGCACAGTGTCCTCCCCTGCAGAGGCTTGGGAAGCCGCCCAAGACATCGGCCTGCCGGTTTGCGTCAAACCCGTAGACGGCAATCACGCACGTGGCGTTTCACTCGAGTTGCAGACGCAGGCCGAAGTCGAAGCTGCTTACCACTTGGCCGAAGCCGAAGGCAGCGATGTGCTGGTCGAGCGTCACATCTTGGGCGATGAGCATCGCTTGTTGGTCGTTGGCGGCAAGGTGGTTGCGGCCAACAAAGGCGAAGTTGCCAGTGTGGTGGGCGATGGGGTGCACACCGTCGAGCAACTCATCGAAATCCAAATCAACTCCGACCCTCGCCGCGGTGAAGAAGAAGACTTCCCCCTCGATACCATTCGACTCAAAGACCACACCACCGCGGTGCTGGAGCTTCAACGCCAAGGCTTGAATGGTCATAGCGTGCCCGAAAAAGGACGCCATGTGTTGGTCATGCGAACCGGCAACATGGCCATCGACGTCACCGACCAAGTTCACCCCGATGTGGCCGAATTGGCCGCATTGGCTGCGCGCATCGTGGGGCTTGACATTGCAGGCGTTGACCTGGTGGCCCAAGACATTTCCAAGCCAATGAAAGCGCAAGGCGCGGCCATTGTGGAGGTCAATGCAGGGCCCGGTTTGTTAATGCACTTGAAGCCTGCCTCAGGCTCGCCAAGACCGGTGGGTCAGGCCATTGCCGCGCATCTGTTTGCAGCCAACTCCGAGTCGCGCATTCCCGTGGTGGGTGTTTTAGGCCAAGACAGTACCACTGGCACCAGCCACCTCATTGCTTGGCTCTTGCACCTTCAAGGCATGCAAACCGGTTTGGCATCTGCCAAGGGTTTGTTCTTGGGCCAGCGCAGTTTGCAAAGCCAAAGCGGCATGGATTGGGATTCAGCGCAGCGTCTGCTGATCAATCGCTCTGTGCAAGCCGCTGTTTTCGAGACCACAGCGCGTCATCTCTTGTCAGAAGGCCTGCCGTACGACCGATGCCAAGTGGGCGTCATCACCTCCATGCCCAAAGCCGAAGGTTTGCAAGATTTGTACATTCAAAGTGACGAACAAATGCCCAACGTCGTTCGCACACAAATGGACGTGGTCTTGAGCAATGGCATGGCTGTGTTAAATGCCGATGACTCAGCCGTGGCCAACTTGGCCGAGTACTGCGACGGCGACATCACCTACTTTGCAAGCAGTGAAGACAACCCCCTCATCGTCCAACATCGCAGCCAAAATGGACGTGTGGTGTTCTGGCGCAAGCATCATTTGGTCTTGGCCCAAGGCGATCAGGAAATCGAAGCACTCAACCGTCAACTGCCTGCCATCGACAAACTTTTCAAAAATCAGCACCTGCAATGTGTTGAGGTCCTGGCAGCTTCTGCTGCGGCCTGGGCGCTTGGCATCAACACAGACTTGATTCGTGCTGGCATCAAGAGTTTCGGTCAAAGCCCCGGCGCTCACTGAACCCTGTCGACCCAACCCCCGACAAGACGACGCGTCTCAACCAGGATATTTGTTTCATGGAAGTTTCAAGAATTCGAGCTTTGCGGGGACCCAATTTATGGAGTCGTCAAACCAGCATTGAAGCCATCGTTCGTTGCAAAGCAGATGAACTCGACATGCCGCCTGGCAACGATTTCGAAAAAAAATTGCGACGCATTTTCCCTGCGGTTGGTCCACTCGAGGGCACACGCCCTGGGCAACCCGCCAGCATGGCCCATGCGCTTGAAAAAATCACGCTCAGCTTGCAAAACCAAGCGGGTTGTCCTGTCACCTTCAGCCGCACCACGGCCACCGAAGAAGAAGGCGTCTTTCAAGTGGTTGTGCAATACACCGAAGAAGCCGTAGGCCGACTGGCCCTTGATTGGGCTGAAAAACTGTGTCAAGCCGTGCAAGCACAGTCTGCTTTTGACCTCAACCAAGCACTTGCCGAGCTGCGTGATTTAGACGAAGACGTGCGATTGGGCCCCTCAACAGGCTCCATCGTTGACGCCGCAGTGCTCAAGGGCATCCCCTATCGCCGCCTCACTGAAGGCAGCATGGTGCAATTTGGCTGGGGCTCCAAACAGCGCCGCATCCAAGCTGCAGAAACCGACACCACCAGTGCCATTGCAGAATCCATCGCGCAAGACAAAGACCTGACCAAATCCCTCCTGTTGGCGGCCGGGGTTCCTGTTCCTTTGGGTCGCCCGGCCAAAGATTTGGAAGATGCCTGGTCAATTGCGCAAAGCATCGGTTTACCGGTGGTGGTCAAACCCCAAGACGGCAATCAAGGCAAGGGGGTCACCGTCAACATCACCGAACGCGAATTGTTCAACCAAGCCTACGAAACAGCCGCACGTTACGGTGAGGTATTGGTTGAAAAATTCCTACCTGGCAGCGACTATCGCTTGCTGGTGGTTGGCAACAAACTGGTGGCTGCTGCTCGGCGTGAGCCGCCCCTGGTGGTTGGCGATGGCGTTCACACCGTGCGAGAGCTGGTTGACAAAGTCAACGCAGATCCACGCCGCGGCGACGGGCATTCCACCTCACTCACCAAAATCAAATTCGACGACATCGCGATTGGCCGTTTGAAATTACAAGACCTCGAACCAAACTCAGTCCCCGAAAAAGGTCGCCGCGTCATCTTGCGCAACAACGCCAATTTGTCGACGGGTGGCACCGCTACCGATGTCACCGATGACGTGCATGCCGAAGTCGCTGCGCGCGCCATTGCCGCAGCGCAAATGGTGGGCGTCGACATATGTGGCGTCGATGTGGTTTGCGAATCTGTCTTGAAGCCTCTTGAAGAGCAAAACGGTGGCGTTGTAGAGGTCAATGCGGCGCCCGGACTGCGCATGCACATCAGCCCATCTTTTGGCAAAGGCCGAAATGTGGGCAAAGCGGTCATTGATCACATGTTCCCCAATGGCGACAACGGCCGTATCCCTGTCATTGCCGTGACCGGCACCAACGGCAAAACCACCACGGTTCGCCTCACAGCCCACCTCCTCAAGGCGCACCAATTGCGCGTGGGAATGACCAACACCGATGGTGTGTATGTCAATGGCCGTCAAATTGACGATGGCGATTGCAGTGGTCCTCGCAGTGCCCGCAATGTGCTGATGCACCCCGATGTTGACGCTGCCGTATTTGAAACAGCACGCGGCGGCTTGTTGCGTGAAGGACTTGCTTTTGACCGTTGCCAAGTGGCCATTGTCACCAACATGGGTTCTGGTGACCATTTGGGCTTGAACTACATCACCACGCTAGAAGACTTGTCGGTTCTCAAGCGCGTGATTGTGCTCAACGTAGCGCCCGACGGCATGGCTGTGCTCAACGCCGCCGACCCGCATGTCGCCATGATGGCCAACATGTGTCCTGGCAACGTCACTTTCTTTGCAGTCGACCCTCATCACCCTGTCATCGCCACCCATCGCGCACAGGGCAAACGAGTGGTCTACACAGAAAACGGCTTCATTGTGGCGCAACAGGGAAAGAAGTCTTTCCGCATTCCATTGGCGGAGGTGCCTCTCACACGCCAAGGCCAAATTGGGTTTCAAACTGAAAACGTCATGGCCGCCGTCGCTGCCGCTTGGGCTGTCGATGTCCCATGGGAAACCATTGCCTTGGGCTTGTCCACTTTCATCAGCGACATTCAAGGTGTTCCCGGGCGTTTCAATGTGTTTGATTACAAGGGTGCCACCTTGATTGCCGACTATGGCCACAACCCTGATGCCATTCAGGCCTTGGTTCAGGCTGTCGACAACATGCCAGCCCAAAAGCGTGTGGTTGTCATCAGTGGTGCTGGTGATCGCCGCGACCAAGACATTCGCGACCAAACGCAAATTTTGGGGACGGCCTTTGATGAGGTGATTTTGTACCAAGACGCCTGCCAACGGGGTCGCAGCGATGGTGAAGTGATTCAATTGTTGCGCGAAGGTCTGAATGGCGCGACGCGGACCAACTACGTGCAAGACATTCAAGGTGAATTCAACGCCATCGACACAGCGCTGGCCCGTTTGTCAGATGGCGATTTATGCCTCATCCTGATTGATCAAGTGGAAGCTGCCCTTGCCTACATCCAAGGCAAGGTCAATGAAAGTCAAGCGGCCGTGGCCTAAGTCAGCAGCATCACGGCAGTGCAGGTGGCCGCGAAAGCAGCCGTCCACTGCAGCCATCGCTGCCAACTGGGTGTTTGCTTTTCAATGGCCACATGCAAACCAGCACCTAACGCAACCGACAAGCCAAATGAGGTGAGCATGCCCAAGCCGTTGGCTGGCAAACTTTCAGACCCATGTGTGAACACCACGGCACTGACCAACAAGCTCACACCAAAATGGATGAGAAAAACCGCATAAGAAGCGTTGGACAACGCTTGAATCCATGAAGCCTTGAGGCATGGCAATGGCCTGCAATCTGTGGCTTCATACAAAGCCAACAACACAGCCACCCCCACTGCAACCAAGAGCCTGACTCTGGGCTCATAACCCCAAGCCAATCCACCAATCAAAATCATCCACAAAACCAAGATGCGGTGATGGATGTTGAAACCCAACGCGCGCCAACTGCCCACGCACAAACCCAAGCCATAGGCGCAAAAGAAGTAAGTTCCCCAGACTTCGCCCAAGGGATTCAGATTCCAAACAAACATTGAAATCAAGGTCATCGCCATCCACATGCCCCATGCTTTTCGAATGACGGATCCTTGTTGCGTCACAGCTTGCCAGCGGTGTGCCAAGGTTGCACAAATCAAGGCCATCACAAACAATTGAAAGTCAATGGCAACATACCAAACACCTGCTGAGAAGGCCTCTACATAAAGCACATCTTGCAGCAGGAAAATGTGCGCCAACACCTTCAGAGGGCTTGGTGCATCCGACAAGGAAGAATGGTCAAAATAGGGTCTCACCAAGGCCGTCACAGCCACTGTGAAACACAACGCCGCCATCAACGGAATGGCCAAGCGCTGGAAGCGCGCACCCAAGCGGGGAAAAAATTCGAAGTGCGCCTGTGACAATGCGCGAAGCCAGGACTTCGCATTCAAATAGCCGCCCACCACCAAGAACACTTCCACCGCCAACAAGCCGTAGTCAAACAACAGGCCGATGAAGCGAGGGGCCAATTGATAGACCACATCGGACATCGGACCGTACAAGGCAAGGTGGTGCCAAACAATGAGCACGCACGCAAATGCCTTCAGGAGGTCAATCACCTCCGAACGTTGCGTCGTCACGTCAGTCTTGCTGACATTCAGAGTGCAAGTCGTGCACGCGCTGCGGCGTACTCTTGCTTCAACTTGGCCACTCGCTCCGCTGTGCTGACGATGGCATGGATGGCGCCAATGCCTTGACCACAACCCCAAATGTCTTTCCAAGCTTTCTTGGCATCGCCACCGAAGTTCATGGCAGAGGGATCGGACACGGGTAAATTGGCAGGGTCCAACCCCGCCGCCTTGATGGAGGGCGCCAGGTAGTTGCCGTGGACACCCGTAAAGAGATTGCTGTAAACAATGTCATCCGAATTGCAGTCCACAATGGCTTGTTTGTAGCCTTCCGTGGCACGTGCTTCGTGCGTTGCAATGAACGCCGAGCCAATGTAGGCAAAGTCAGCACCCATGGCTTGCGCAGACAAAACAGCATCGCCCGTGGCAATCGAGCCCGACAAAGCAACAGGGCCATCAAACCATTGGCGAATTTCTTGAATCAAGGCGAACGGACTTTTCTCGCCAGCGTGGCCACCTGCACCTGCTGCAACCGCGATCAAACCATCGGCACCTTTTTCAATGGCCTTGTGCGCAAACTTGTTGTTGATGATGTCATGCAACACCACACCGCCATAACTGTGCGCAGCTTGGTTGATGTCTTCGCGTGCACCCAAGGAGGTGATGATGATGGGCACCTTGTATTTCACACACAAGGCCATGTCGTGTTCCAAGCGGTCATTGCTCTTGTGAACAATTTGATTGATGGCAAAAGGTGCCGCTGGCTGATCGGGGTTGGCTTTGTTGTAAGCGGCCAAGGTTTCGGTGATTTCAATCAACCACTCTTCCAGTTGCTCAGCAGGTCTTGCATTCAAAGCTGGCATGGAGCCCACCACACCCGCTTTGCATTGCTCGATGACCAGCTTGGGATTGCTGATGATGAACAAAGGTGAGGCAATCACCGGGAAAGGGAGATTGGCCAATACAGCGGGTAATTTAGACATGAAGTCTCCAGTTGATGAATGTGTCGGTTGAAAACCGAATTTTAGAAAGCTTCCAAGGAAAGCTCTGTCACGCACTTTGCACCCTCTACGATGCTGTCGCGCACGCCTGGCGCACGGCTTAGCAAGTGGTCGGCATAGAAGCGGGCTGTTGTGACTTTGGCGTCCATGAAGGCTTGGTCATGACCCTGCGCACTTTGTGCCAAGGCAACCAACAGCGCCCGGCCCATTTGCCAACCCGCCATCAAGTTACCTGTCAGCATGAGGTAGGGCACGCTGCCAGCGTAAACATCATTGGGTTGTGCTTTGGCATGGCCCGCTACAAAGTGGACCACATCCAAAAACGCCAAGCGAGCCGCCTTCAAACGGCGTCCAACAGCTTGCGCGTCAGCATTGGCATGGGCCAATAGTTCGTTTTCTGTTTGCTCAACCTGACCTGCCAAAGCTTTGGCTGTTTGGCCGCCATCGCGCGCGGTTTTACGGCCCACCAGGTCATTCGCTTGAATGGCGGTGGTGCCTTCGTAGATGGTCAATATTTTGGCGTCGCGGTAGTACTGCGCCGCACCCGTTTCTTCAATGAAGCCCATGCCGCCATGCACCTGCACACCCAGAGATGTCACTTCCAAGCTCATCTCGGTGCTGTAGCCTTTGACCAAGGGCACCATGAACTCATAGAACAACGCATTTTGCTTGCGCACGTCGGCATCGGGGTGGTGATGGGCCGCGTCGTAGGCGGCGGCGGCCACGGTGGCCAAAGCACGGCATCCCTCGGTGCTGGCGCGCATGGTCATGAGCATGCGCTTGACATCGGGGTGGTGAATGATGGGGGCCGACGTGTTCATGCTGCCGTCGACAGGACGACTTTGCACGCGATCTTTCGCGTACTGCACCGCTTTTTGATAGGCGCGCTCGGCAATGGCAATGCCCTGAACGCCCACCGCATAACGCGCAGCATTCATCATGATGAACATGTACTCGAGACCCCGGTTTTCTTCGCCAACCAGGTAGCCAATGGCACCACCGTTGTCGCCGTATTGAAGCACTGCAGTCGGGCTCGCCTTGATGCCCATCTTGTGTTCAATGCTGACACAATGCACATCATTGCGCGCACCCAAACTGCCATCGGCATTCACCATGAATTTGGGCACCACAAACAAGCTGATGCCCTTCACGCCCTCAGGTGCACCCTGCACTCGAGCCAACACCAAGTGCACGATGTTCTCGGCCATGTCATGTTCACCGTAGGTGATGTAAATCTTGGTGCCAAACACTTTGAAGGTGCCGTCGGGCATGGGCTCTGCACGTGTGCGAACCAGCGCCAAGTCAGACCCGGCTTGCGGTTCTGTGAGATTCATCGTCCCCGTCCATTGACCTGAAATTAATTTTTCAAGGTAGATGTTTTTCAAATCATCCGAACCTGCTGTCAACAAAGCTTCAATGGCACCGTCGGTCAGCAAGGGGCACAACGCAAAACTCATGTTGGCCGAGTTGAGCATTTCACCGCATGCAGCCCCAATGGTTTTGGGCAAGCCCTGACCACCAAAATCTGTGGGATGCTGCAAACCTTGCCAGCCACCCTCACCGTACTGCTTGAAGGCTTCTTTGAAACCAGGCGTGGTTTTCACTTCACCATTGGCGAACGCAGATGGGTTTTTGTCACCCTCCCAATTCAGGGGTGCCAATACCTCCTGGTTCAACTTGGCACACTCCTCCAGAACGGCTTGTGCGGTTTCCAAACCAGCGTCTTCAAAACCTGGCATTTGGGACACTTGGTCAATTCGGGCCAAGTGCTCAATGTTGAAAAGCATGTCTTTCAAGGGGGCAACGTAACTCATTTCATTCTCCGAACAAAAGAAAGGCACCACAAAGGATGCCTTTCAAAATCACCAATCAAATCATTTGTTTCAAAGCGCGTTGGTCAATTCAGGCACCGCCGCAAACAGATCAGCCTCCAAGCCATAGTCGGCCACGCTGAAGATGGGCGCTTCGGGGTCTTTGTTGATCGCCACAATGACCTTGCTGTCCTTCATACCGGCCAAGTGCTGAATCGCACCCGAGATGCCGCAGGCCACGTACAACTGAGGCGCCACAATCTTGCCGGTTTGACCCACTTGCCAATCGTTAGGGGCATAGCCTGCGTCCACCGCAGCACGGCTCGCACCCATCGCGGCACCCAGCTTGTCGGCCAGCGGTGTCATGATTTCGGCAAACTTCTCTGCGCTGCCCAAGGCACGGCCACCCGAGACAATGATCTTGGCCGCTGTGAGTTCTGGACGATCGTTCTTGGCAATCTCGCTGCCCTTGAACGCGCTCTTGCCGCTGTCTGTTGCTGCCGCTGCAGACTCCACACTGGCAGAACCACCCGTGGCGGCAGCTGCATCAAAACCAGTGGTGCGAACTGTCAACACCTTCACGGCGTCTTTGCTTTGCACCGTGGCGATGGCATTGCCTGCATAGATGGGACGCTCAAACGTATCTGCCGAGACCACCAAAGTGACATCGCTCAACTGCGCCACATCCAACTTGGCTGCCACGCGAGGCGCCACGTTTTTGCCGCTGGCAGTCGCTGGGAACAAGATGTGGCTGTAGTTGCCAGCGATGGCCAGCACTTGGGCCGCCACGTTTTCAGCCAAACCATGGGCCAGGCCTTCTGCGTCAGCGTGAATCACTTTGGAAACGCCTGCAATGTGTGCTGCGGCTTGCGCGGCGGCACCAGCATTGTGACCGGCCACCAAAACGTGCACATCACCCCCGCAAGCCACAGCGGCTGTGACAGTATTCAAAGTTGCACCCTTGATGGATGCGTTGTCGTGTTCTGCAATCACCAATGAAGCCATGATTAAATTACCTTCGCTGTATTCTTTAACTTGTCCACCAATGTCGCCACATCGGGCACCTTGATACCGGCAGAGCGCTTGGGTGGCTCAGACACTTTCAATGTGGTGATGCGCGGCGCAACGTCCACGCCCAAGTCTTCAGGCTTGAACGTGTCGAGTTGTTTTTTCTTGGCCTTCATGATGTTAGGCAAAGTCACGTAACGCGGCTCGTTCAGACGCAAGTCGGTGGTGATCACGGCTGGCATGGTCAAAGACAACACTTCCAAGCCGCCATCGACTTCGCGCGTCACTTGCGCTTTGCCGTCCACCACTTCCACTTTGGATGCGAAGGTGGCTTGTGGCAAGTCGGCCAAAGCCGCCAGCATTTGACCGGTTTGGTTGCAATCGTCGTCAATCGCTTGTTTGCCCAAGATGATCAAGCCAGGCTGTTCTTTGTCGACCAGAGCTTTGAGCAACTTGGCAACAGCCAAAGGTTGCAACTCAAGGTCAGCCGGTGTTTCCACCAAGATGCCGCGATCGGCACCGATGGCCATCGCGGTGCGCAATGTTTCTTGGCACTGCGTCACGCCACAAGACACTGCGATCACCTCTGAGGCAATGCCCTTTTCTTTCAAGCGCACGGCTTCTTCAACGGCAATCTCGTCAAAGGGGTTCATGCTCATTTTGACGTTGGCGATGTCTACGCCGGTGCCGTCTGATTTGACGCGCACTTTCACGTTGTAGTCGACCACCCTTTTGACGGGAACAAGAATTTTCAT
>RFVJ01000170.1 GCA_009928125.1 Betaproteobacteria bacterium | reverse complement strand
TAGCTTTTCACGAAGCGATCGGGGTCACCCCAGATGGTGCGAATCATGGAAGGCCAGGGTCGCTTGACCACCAAGATGCCACCTTGACCGTTGGGCATGTCTTTGCCAGTTTCGTCCACGATGGCGGCTTGAATGCCGGGGAAAGGCAGTGTGCATGAACCGGGCACCATGGGTGTGACGCCTGGCAAGGGGGTGATCATGTGACCACCGGTTTCAGTTTGCCAGAAGGTGTCGACGATGGGGCAACGACTGCCACCCACGTGTTGGTAGTACCACTCCCAAGCTGCGGGATTGATAGGTTCGCCCACAGAGCCCAGCAAGCGCAAGCTGGAAAGGTTATAGCTCTTGGGGTGCACCGCATCGTTGGCTTCAGCGGCTTTGATGAGTGAACGAATGGCAGTAGGCGCTGTGTAGAAAATGGAGACCTTGTGGTCTTGGATCATTTTCCAAAAGCGCCCTGCGTCGGGGTAGGTGGGGACACCTTCGAACACAATTTCAGTACCGCCCAAAGCCAAGGGGCCGTAGGTGATGTAGGTGTGACCTGTGACCCAGCCAATGTCGGCCGTGCACCAGAATACGTCGTCTTGTTTCAAGTCGAAGGTCCACTTGGTGGTGAGGGCTGCGTGCAACAAATAGCCACCGGTGGAATGCTGAACACCCTTCGGTTTACCTGTTGAGCCAGAGGTGTACAACAAGAACAAAGGATGCTCTGCACTCACCCACTCGGGCTCGCAAGTTGTTGCTTGCTTGGCGATCAAATCGTGCATCCAAGTGTCGCGACCTGAGGTCATGGCCACTTCAGCGCCACTGCGCTTGACGACCAAGACATTTTTGATGCTGTCGCAACCACCCAACGCCAAAGCTTCGTCCACAATGGACTTGAGGGGCAACTGCTTGCCACCGCGAATTTGGTGGTCGGCCGTGATCACGGCTTTGGCGCCTGTGTCCTCAATGCGATCGCGCAAAGACTGGGCAGAGAAGCCACCAAACACCACAGAGTGTGTCGCGCCAATACGGGCACAGGCCTGCATGGCCGCTACGCCATCGATGGACATGGAAATGTAGATGACAACGCGGTCACCCTTTTGAATGCCAATGGACTTGAGGCCATTGGCAATTTGACATGTTTTGGCCAACAATTCGGTGTAAGTGATGCGCGTGACTTCTCCACCGTCGGCTTCAAAAATCAGGGCCGTTTTGTTGCCTAGGCCTTTTTCAATGTTGCGGTCCAAGCAGTTGTAGGAGGCATTCAATGTGCCATCTTCAAACCACTTGAAAAAAGGCGCCTTGGACTCGTCCAAAACTTTGGTGAAAGGCGTTTTCCAAGTAATCAGTTCCTTGGCCAAACGCGCCCAGTAGGCTTCATAGTCGTTTTCGGCTTCTTTGCACAGTGCCAAATAGGCCGGCATGCCCGAAATGTGGGCATTCTTGACGAAGTCTGCACTGGGTTGGTAAACGGTGGCGCTCATTCTGTGTCTCCAAGGGGGCTGGTTCGAAATAATGCCCCTGAATGTCGGTCTTGGCTCTTACAGACCCCTGACTGACACCATTCTTTCACGGGTCTTCCGACAGGCGATGCCAGTGGGTGGGATCGCCCTTAAAATCGGGAATTACCCTCAATGAGCAACACCATGGCCGACAAACCCAAACTCAACCCTGCAGTTACGCCACTTCGTCCCCTGCCCAAGTTGATTTTCGCCAGCCGTTGGCTACAACTGCCTTTGTATTTGGGCCTGATTGCAGCCCAAGCCGTCTATGCCTATCACTTTTGGGTGGAATTGGTTCATTTGCTAGAGGCCGCCTTTGGCAGTCAAACTGCGCTGGAAGCCCTGATATCCAGCATTGGCTACAAAGCCGACGCACCTGTCACCCACCTCAATGAAACCGTCATCATGCTGGTGGTTTTGGCCCTCATCGACGTGGTCATGATTTCCAATTTGCTCATCATGGTGATTGTGGGCGGCTACGAAACCTTTGTGTCCCGCATGAATTTGGAAGGTCACCCCGATCAGCCCGAATGGCTGGACCATGTGAACGCATCCGTTTTGAAAGTCAAATTGGGCACCGCCATCATTGGCATCAGCTCTATTCATTTGCTCAAAACATTCATCAATGCAGCCAACTACAGCGAAAAAGTTTTGATGTGGCAAACCATCATTCACATCACTTTTTTGCTCAGTGCCATCGCCATTGCGTACACCGACAAACTGATGTCGCACCATGACCAAGTTGATACACATTGATTCAGCAAAGACCCTACGTCAAGACCCTTTGTCCCATTGAAATAGACCCCGTGAAAGAGTGACATGACAACTTTAATCAAACAAGAAGACCTGATTGAATCCGTGGCAGCGGCTCTGCAATACATCAGCTACTACCATCCAGCCGATTTCATTTCACATTTGGCCAGTGCCTATCACCGCGAGCAAAGCCCTGCAGCCAAAGACGCGATTGCGCAAATTTTGACGAACAGCAAAATGAGCGCCATTGGTCACCGCCCGATTTGCCAAGACACGGGTATCGTCAATGTGTTCCTGAAAATTGGCATGGACATCAAGTTCGAGAACTTCACAGGCAGCTTGGAAGATGCCATCAATGAAGGGGTTCGTCGTGGCTACAACTATGCAGAGAACATGCTTCGCGCCTCCGTGGTATCCGACCCCGAATTTGCGCGCAAGAACACACAAGACAACGCCCCTGCTGTCATCTTCACGCAAATTGTTCCAGGCAACAAATTGGACATCACAGTGGCAGCCAAAGGCGGCGGCAGTGAGAACAAGTCCAAGATGGTCATGCTCAACCCCAGCGACAGCGTGATCGATTGGATTCTCAAAACTGTGCCCACCTTGATGGACGATTTGGACATGTACCAATTGCTGGAGAAATCCAGCAAAGGCGAGAAGCTGACGCAAGTTGAAAACATGCGCCTGGAAATTTACGAAAAGGTGAATGCTTTGGGCATTGGTGCGCAAGGTTTGGGCGGCCTGACCACCGTGCTTGACGTCAAAATCAAAATGTACCCCACGCATGCGGCCAGCAAGCCCGTGGCCATGATTCCCAATTGCGCGGCAACGCGCCATGCACACTTTGTGATGGACGGCTCTGGCCCTGTTTATTTGGACGTGCCATCGCTCGATTTGTGGCCGGATGTCAACTGGACACCCGACACAGAAAAGAGCAAGCGCGTTGACCTGAACGCCCTCACACCTGCCGAAGTGGCCAGCTGGAAACCCGGTCAAACCTTGTTGCTCAACGGCAAAATGTTGACCGGCCGCGATGCTGCTCACAAACGCATTCAAGACATGTTGGCAAAAGGTGAGAAGTTGCCAGTCGATTTCACCAACCGCGTGATTTACTACGTTGGACCTGTCGATCCCATCAAGGGTGAAGCAGTGGGTCCTGCTGGCCCAACAACTGCAACGCGCATGGACAAGTTCACAGAGATGATGCTGGCCCAAACCGGCCTCATTGCCATGGTGGGTAAAGCTGAACGCGGACCTGTTGCCATTGAAGCCATTCAAAAGCACAAGTCAGCTTATTTGATGGCCGTGGGCGGCGCTGCTTACTTGGTGTCCAAAGCCATCAAGCAAGCCAAAGTGGTTGGCTTTGCCGATTTGGGCATGGAAGCCATTTACGAATTCGATGTGGTCGACATGCCCGTCACTGTGGCGGTGGACTCGGGTGGCACCAGCGCGCACATCACGGGCCCCGCGGAGTGGCAAAAGCGCATCGCAACGGGTGAATTCAAAGGCATCAAAGTTGCCAGCAACTGAACAAAGCACTTCAGGCTTCATCGGCGTATTTGACAGCGGCATTGGTGGCCTGAGTGTGTTGCAAGCCTTGCGGGCAGAAATGCCGCAAGAGCGCTTTGTGTACTGGGCTGACAGCGGTCATGCCCCGTATGGCGAGCGCAGCGATGCAAACTGTCAAATTACCCAGCGACACACTGGCCCTTGAAAATTTGTGCAAACAGCATCTCCAAGCCATGGGGCCCTTTGGAACCAATGCCGGTCAAATAGACACGTTGGTTTTGGGATGCACACACTATGTGTTTGTAGAAGACATGTTGCGCAAGTATGTTGGCCCTGAAGTCCAAATCATTTCAACTGGCGAACCCGTCGCCAAACAAACACATCGTTTGCTGACCGACATCAACAAGATGCAAGCCCTTCAAAACAACTCGGGTGATGTTGAAGACCACAAACGCTCACCACCTGCATCCAGATGCGTGAGGTAAACACGAAGTTCAAACTCTGATTGCGCATAGTCTGGCGCCATGTGATGGCACAGTTTGTAAAAAGCTTTGTCGTGTTCGCGAACTTTCAAATGCGCCAGTTCATGCACCGCAATCATCTGCAAAAAAGCCATAGGGGTGTCTTTAAACAAAGCAGCCACTTTGATATCACGCTTGGCTTTGAGCTTGCTGCCCTGAATGCGGGAGGTGCTGGTGTGCAAGCCCAATGCGTGCTGAATGATGTGCAGCTTGCTGTCAAATGTCACTTTGTTGATGGGATCGGCTTGGCGCAAGAAT
>RFVJ01000169.1 GCA_009928125.1 Betaproteobacteria bacterium | reverse complement strand
AATCATGGTCGAGCGCGCCGGCCTGAATTGGGAAGCTGCCAAAGACATTCTGAAAAGCAAAGCCAATGAGGCGCATTGGCGTGCTGTGGCCGAGCAAAACAGACAAGCCATGCAGGCCTTGGGCCTGTGGGGCGTTCCATCTTTCAGATTCGAAGAAACAGCTGTGTGGGGACAAGACCGCTTCTGGGTGATTGAAAAAGCCATGCACGCTGCGTTTGACCCTCCAACACACGCTTGAACCATGTCATTGATCCGCAGTACCCGCCAAACATGGCTGAGCATTTTCACCGCCGTCACACTGGTCATCTGTGCGCCTGTATGGGCAAAACGCCCCAACATTGTGGTTTTATTGGCAGACGATTGGGGCTACAGCGATGTCGGTGCATTTGGCAGTGAAATTCAAACGCCCCATTTGAACCAATTGGCGCAGTCGGGCACCCGCTTTTCCAACTTTATGCGCGAAACCATCCCCCAATCGCATGTGGGGCGCGCCGGTTACTTGAGCGTTTTGAACCAACGTGTGGTCACTCTGGCCAGCCTGTTACAAGACCACGGCTATCGCACTTACGCTGCGGGCAAATGGCATGTTGGCAAAGAGCCGCACAACTTACCCCCTGCGCGCGGCTTTGATCGCTCCTTGGTGATGGGCGACAGTGGTTCGGACAATTGGGAAACTGGCAAGTTGTATTTGGACTTGACCGACAAGGTGTATTGGTATGACAACGGGCGTGAAGCGCAAATGCCCAAGACCTTTTACTCGTCAGAGTTTTACGTCAGCAAAACCTTGGATTACTTGAAGACGGATGCCCATTCGGACAAGCCGTTCTTTGCTTACTTGGCTTTTCAAGCCAACCACATCCCTGTTCAAGCGCCCCAAGAATTCATCGACAAGTACAAAGGTCGTTACAACGCAGGTTGGGATGTGTTGCGTCAAGAGCGCCGCAACAAGGCCATCGAGTTAGGCTTGGTACCGCCCAACACGCCGATGGCTGCCTTGCCCGCCACGCATGTTGCTTGGGATTCCCTCAGCCCGCAAGACAAAGCGTACCAAGCCCGCCGCATGGAGGTGTATGCCGCGATGGCAGAGGCCATGGACTTTCACATAGGGCGCCTGATCGCGCATTTGAAACAAACCGGTGAATACGACAACACCGTCTTTGTGTTCATGTCCGACAACGGTGCAGAAGCTTCCGACCCCTACGCTTTGGCGGTTGGAAGATGGTGGCTTGACCGACATTACAACCGCGACATCGATCGCTTGGGCAGTCCAGGTGCTTACAGCATCATCGGCCCGAACTGGGCACGTGCCGCCACAGCACCATTGAACACGTACAAATTTTTCGCTGGCGAAGGTGGCATCCGGGTGCCGTTGATCATCTCTGGCATCCCTTCACCCAACAAGCAGTCCATTCAAAACAGCCTGACACACGTCACCGACATCGTTCCAACCCTGCTGGATTTGGCGGGCGTGCAGCACCCAGGCACCTCCTACAAAGGTCAATCCATTCATCCCCTGACGGGTCACAGTTTGCTGCCCATCATTCAGGGCAAAGCCACGCGGGTGCGCGGCCCCGATGAGGTGTTGGGCTATGAACTGTCTGGCAATCGCGCCGTCTTCAAAGGCGACTACAAATTGCTGAGCAATTTGGCACCGGTGGGCGATGGCCAATGGCATCTGTACAACATCACCACAGATCCAGGTGAGACGCGGGATTTGAAAGATGAGATGCCAGAATTGTTTCAAAGCCTGCAAAACGATTACGCCAAATGGGCCAAGGCCAACGGCGTACTGCCGATGCCCGAGGGTTATGACCCGATTCAGCAAGTGATCATCAACTCCTTGGTGTTCGTGTACTGGCCACGTTACCAATGGCACCTTGCAGGGTTAGGTGTGTTGCTTTTGCTCAGCGGGGTGTGGCTATGGCGACGCAGGCGTTAAGCGGCTACTTCGACAGCCCGTGGCCTTGTGAAGATGCGGGCCCAAACAGATTGCAAACGCTGCAGGGCAACCAAGGCCTCAACATCCAAGCCCACGAGAAACTACAAAGTACCTCACGACGCACCCATCTCTCTACCATGACGGTGCTGGGTGGGCCAGGTGAAGTTTATCTCCTCACACATTCTGTGCTTGCCTCGCATTTCGGTTTCGCCACTTCCGCGCAAGTCGCTTTGATCGATCCCATCAGCTTGGCCACCCGCGTCCAATCGCCTCGGTTGTCAGGTGGGCCCATGTGGCCGGGTGGCATGGCCGTTCTCAGCAACAGCCATGTGTTGGTGGTGTACGGACGACATGCGCATCTGCTGAACCGGCAATGTGAATTGATGAAATCCAAACAACTGCCCCTCAATGAGCCTTACAACAGCTTTGTGGTGCTGGCCAATGGCTTGGTGGTGACCAAAAACATTTCCGACAAAACACCCGCCTGTTTAAGCGTCTTTCATCCAGACACGCTGGAAGCCGTGTCTTCAGACATTGAATGTGATGAGCCCTCTATCGCTCGCCTCAGTGCTCTAGGCAATACGGTGTATGTGGCGGGTATCACTTCTGTGGTGCGATACCACTGGGATGAACTGCAGGCATGCTTGGTCAAAGATGTCACTTGGTCCTGTCACTACTTGAGAGATGCCAAGCAGAGCTACGCATGGGACATGGTTTTGACGGCACACGATGCTTGGTTCATGGACAATGGCGCGCACAATTACTGGGTGAGCATGTTGGGTGCCGGCAAAAACAAAGCGCCTAACAGACTGCATTGTGTCTCTCTCACCGATTCGCGTGTTCACCAGCATTGGGAAGTCAGCGGTGCTCAAGGTGGCGCCATCACCAATCCCCCTTTGGTCGACGAAACACGGCAAATTGTGGTGGCCTTTGATTCGGCCAATCGTCATCTGCGCGCTTGGCGCATCCATCGACGTGTTGCCGATGACCCTCAACTTGAATTAGAAGACCTTTGGCACCTTCAAAATTTTGGAGCGGCCAGTCACATGCTGCTGTTTGCATCAACGGGTGAATTGTGTGTCAACGATTACCAGCGCTTCAAGGAGCAAGTGGTCATTTTGGACATCGAAACGGGTCAAGAAAAATCACGCATCAGCACAGGTGGCTTGATGCAAGGCGTGGTGTTTCCCAGTGCAGGCTGGCAACGCGACATTTACTGGTCCTCCATGGACCGATTGACACGAATACACATCGCAAAGCATGTCTAAAACCATTCTCATCACTGGCGCTGGCACAGGCATTGGCAAAGACACGGCCTTCGCCTTGGCTCAACGAGGCCACCGGGTATTGGCCACCACGCAAACCGAGGCGCAAGCATTAACTTTGAAGCAAGCTGCGAGTGCACAAGGACTGCGCCTAGAGGCATTCAAGCTTGACATCACTTTGGCTGGAGATCGGGAATTGCTCAGCCAGCACCGCGTTGATGTCTTGATCAACAACGCCGCCCTGGGTGAGTCTGGCTCACTGGCCGAAGTGGACATGGCGCGCGTGCGTCAATTGTTTGAAGTCAATTTGTTTGCCACCTTGGAACTCACGCAAGTGGCTTTGCGTCAAATGATTGAACGCGAAAGCGGCAGCGTCTTGTTCATCAGCTCCATTGCAGGCCGTGTGCCCATGCCCTTCTTAATGCCCTACAGCATGACCAAGTTTGCATTGTCTGCAGCCGCCGCTGGCTTGCGCGCCGAGATGGACCAACTGAAAAAGAACGTGCACATCACCGTGATTGAACCTGGCGCCATACACACTGGCTTTAACCAAGCCATGACCGACAGCAAGTATGCATGGATGGGACCTTCCTCTTATTTTGCGCACCAAGCTGACGCCATGAAAAAGCAAGAGCGCATCACCTTCCATTGGCTTGAAGCCAAAACCACGCGCAGCATTGTGAAAGCCATTGTGAAAGCGTCTGAAGCCAAGCGACCACGCTTGCGGTACGTCGCACCCTGGATCCAAGGCTTTGGCGTTCGTTTGGCCAGAATATTTGGAGTTTGAACATGCGAATGAAAACAACTGCCATCACCTTGCTGTTGCTCGGACTGATCGCAACTGGCTTGTATGCAGCACGCGCACCCATCAGCTTGGCCATCGCCAAGCGTGTGGCTGCACAACGCTTGGCCAGTGATCCCCTGCGCGAACTGCCTGATGGCTTGCATGTGGCCGTTTGTGGCGCTGGCTCACCCATGCCCGATGACAAGCGGGGCGGTCCTTGCACACTGGTCATGGCAGGCCAACAAATGTTCGTGTTTGACAGTGGCAACACCAGCGCTCGCAACATCAACAAGATGGGCTTCAATGCCGGCATGATCGATGGCATTTTCATCACGCACTTTCATTCAGACCACATCGATGGCTTGGGTGAATTGCTGTTACAGCGTTGGGTGTCCAAACCCAACTCAGAGCCTGTCTCCGTCTATGGCCCCGAGGGCATAGACACCGTGGTCAACGGTTTCTTGCAAGCCTACAGCCTAGACCGTGGCTATCGCGTGGCTCATCACGGCGATGCCGTATTGCCCAACAAAGGCTTTGGTGCCATTCCCAAGTCGTTTGGATTGCAAGAAGAC
>RFVJ01000168.1 GCA_009928125.1 Betaproteobacteria bacterium | reverse complement strand
GGTCCAGCACGATGGCATCAAACTGCACACCTTGCGCAATGAACGCCCTCAGCGACGCATTGACATCCGCATCCATGAACGTCGTGCGCGACAACTCAAAACCATTCAACAACACATTGGCCTTGGCCTTTTCCAAAGCTGGCCCCGATGAATCAATCGACGTCACATGGCCTGCCCCACCCGCCAAAGCCGCCACACTGAAACCACCCGTGTAGCAATAGCAATTGAGCACACTTTGAAACTTGCGAAACAAGGTGTGTTGGAAAAAGCGGTAACGGCTGTCGCGTTGGTCCAAATAGAAACCTGTTTTGTGGCCTTCGGCAATGTTCAGCAACAGCTGCCACCGATGCTCGTGCAACGTGATCTCTGTGGGCCCCTCCCCGCGCAGCCAGCCCGTCACTTCAGGCAAACCTTCTAGGGAGCGCACATTGGCGTCCGATCGCTCATACAGCTTGGTCAAGCCAGTGGCTTTCAGCAACGCGTCGGCCATCACATGCTTGAACCGCTCAGTGCCGCAAGAGGTAAATTGCGCCACCAAAGTGTCGTCATAGCGGTCCACCACCAAGCCAGGCAGTCCATCAGACTCACCATGCACCAAGCGCATGCCATTGCTTTGAATGTCAAACAAACTGCGCGCTTGCACCGATGTGTGAATCAGCCCTTCAATGAAGGCTGCGTCAATGCGCTGCGTTTCATCAAAACTCCAAACCCTGGCGCGGATGCGCGAGGTGGGACTGAACGCAGCCCACGCCAAAAAAACACCTTCGTGTGACTCGATGCGCACGGTTTCACCGGCATCGGCACTGCCCTTGGCAATCGCCGATTCAAAAATCCAAGGGTGTTGGCGTTGCAAAGAGCGCTCTTTGCCGGCTTTGAGTCGAATCGTTTTCATGCCGACATTGTCCCACTGCAAGCGGGCCAAATGGTCTGCAATTGCAAGCGCTTATTTTTTCTCTGAATTGCCAGCACCGCGCTTGGCGCGGGGGTGTGCCGCGTCATAGGCCTTGGCCAAATGCTGAAAATCCAAGCGCGTGTAAACCTGTGTGGTGCTGATGTTGGCATGTCCCAGCAGTTCTTGCACCGCGCGCAAATCGCTGCTCGACTGCAACACATGACTGGCAAACGAATGCCGCAACATGTGGGGGTGCACAGGCGTGGCCAAGCCGGCCAACAAACTGCGGCGCTTCAGGCGCTGCCAAACCGACTGCGCCGTCAGGCGCGTGCCATGCTTGCCCGGAAACAGCGCCAGCGCAGCATCCGACAAACCGGGTGCCGATTGCGTCATCATGCCCACAGCTTGACTGCGCAAGGGCAACCAAGTTTCAAGCGCCTTGAGGGCCGCTTGCCCCAAAGGCACTGTTCTGCGCTTGCCGCCCTTGCCCTGCACCATCACTTCGGCACCTTGCAAGTCAATCCAACCGCGGCCCTTGTTGGCCGCCTCTGCGCTGGCCACCACATCCAAACCTGTGAGTTCTGCCACTCGCAAGCCACAGCCGTACAACAATTCCACCATGGCGGCATCTCGCGCCTCTAACCAAGGGTCGTCTGCCTCTTCGGTGTGCTCAGCCAACTGAACGGCCTCGTCGACACCCAAAGCTTTGGGCAAGGGCTTGGCCACTTTGGGCGCGCGCACGCCTTCAACAGGGTTGTGCGACATGAGGTTTTCACGCGCCAACCAGTGGTAGAAGCCGCGCCAGCCGGACAAGATCAGGGCAATGCCGCGGCCCGTTCGGCCACTGCTGTGCATTTGCGCCACCCACCGACGGACGTGCAGGGTTTGAACTTGCGCCAAATCGACCTTGGCCGCGTGGGCCAGCTCGGTCAGTTTTTGCAGGTCTAAGCCATAAAGCGTTGTGGTTCGTTCGGCCAGGCGTTTTTCAAAACGCACATGGTCTAGGTAACGAGCGACGCGCTCGTCCATGCTTGAAGCCTCAGTCCTTTGCGGGCAACAAAGCGGAAAGCGCCGCACTGCACAACTCGGCCAAGTGCTCCAGAAAATCTGTGCCCATGCCACTGTGAAAACGTTGTGCATCGGGCGAGGCCAACACCAGCAAGCCAAACGGCGCTTGATCTTTGCTCAAACGCAGTGGCAACAATGCCACCGACGCCGCTTGTGCGGGCTCTTGTAACCACTGCACAGCCTCGACACCCGAGCTCGCACCGACAAATGGCGTTGCATAACTGGCGGCAGCTTGCTTGACTTCATCGCTCACACTTTGGCTGTACGTTGCATTCGCAAAGGCCTCTGAAACGCCCCACAATCGCACGCCAACTTGAGGCACCTGAAACCGCGCTTCGATGTTTTTCAAAGCAGAGGGCACGCGCTCAGCCGCAGGTGTCTGCAACAACTCACAAGCCCACTTTTGCAGCTTCTCGGTGATGATCATGTTTTCATTGCCATGGCGAATCATTTCCATGATTCGCATTTCCAGCGCACGAATTTTGTCGCGCAACATTTGCGCTTGGCGCTCTTGCAAACTCACCGAGCGGTGGTTGTCGGGGCTGAGCAATTGCACGGAGGCGAGCAACTGCGCATGACGCTCAAAAAAATCAGGCGTGTTGGCCAAAAAATCAGCGATGTCATCTTCGGTGATGGGGTTCATCGGATTGATCGAGGTGGGGGTCATGCCTGTCTTTCAAATCAAGGTAGGTTGGGAACGTCAATCTCGCCTTCAAACACCGAAGTGGCAGGGCCGGTCATGAAAACTGCTTGCGACAGATCGTTTTTGGCAAGGCCTTGCCATTCAATGGTGAGGGTGCCGCCATGGGTTTGCACGTCCACTTGGGGATTGAGCAAGCCCATGCGAATGCCAGCGACCACGGCGGCACAAGCGCCCGTGCCACAGGCCAAGGTTTCGCCGGCCCCGCGTTCAAACACACGCAAGCGCACGGCATCGCGGCTCAGAATTTGCATGAAGCCTGCATTGACGCGATTGGGAAATGAAGGATGGTGTTCAATCAAAGGGCCGTGGGTGAGAACAGGCGCAGTTTCGACATTGTCGACCACTTGAACCGCATGGGGATTGCCCATCGACACCACAGCGACATGCGCTTGAGCTTCGATGTTCGCAGCTTTCAAGGGCAATTGCCAAACTTCGCAGCCATTCACCAGGGTGTGCTTCAAACCGTTCGCATGGAAGGGAACTTTGGGCAAATCCAACACCGGTGCCCCCATGTTGACAGTCACGCGGCCATCGGCGTTCATTTGCAATTCAATCTCGCCTTGCTGCACTTTCACACGGACGCGGTCTTTGGTGGTCAGGCCTTTGTCGCGCACATAGCGCACGAAACAACGCGCGCCATTGCCGCAGTGCTCCACCTCGCCGCCATCGGCGTTGTGAATCACATACTCAAAATCCAGCGTGTCGTTGGGCGCGGGGCGCACCGTCAAAATTTGATCGGCACCGACGCCAAAATGACGGTCGGCCAAGAATCGGTATTGGGCCGTGGTGAGGTTCAAGCGCACACGGGTTTCATCGAGCACCACAAAATCGTTGCCCGCCCCTTGCATTTTGGTAAAGCGAATTCGCATGGCCGAATTATCGTCTGTTCGGCGCAATCTTTGAACCAAGCCAACTCGCCAATGCGACAAGTGCCACACTAGGACCGATAATCAAGCCATGGTAAGACCTCAACAACAATTGCATCCCCAGCGTGAACCTGCCGCTACAAGGCCAGCTGCCACGGTGCTGTTGCTGCGCGACAGTGCACAAGGCATCGAAGTGCTCATGACACGGCGCTCGTTGACAGCCAGCTTTGCACCTGGCGCTTATGTGTTTCCAGGCGGCGGCATTGACGCACTGGATGCGGCTTCGCATGGCCAAGCCTTGCGCCGATCCACCCAAAGTGACCTGCACCTCACCCAAGCCATTGCCGCCATTCGGGAAAGCTTTGAAGAACTGGGTGTTTTGCTGGCCTACCGCGCCGACCAGCGCATGGCCACCGCGCAAGACATTGCCCTGCTCGATCGCCGCCAGCCCTTTGCCGCCCAATGCACTGCGCAGGGCTTGAAGTTGGCTGCCGATCAGGTTTACGTGTTGGCCCATTGGATCACCGACCGTGATTTGCCCAAACGCTTTGATGTGCCCTTTTTGGTGGCACGCATGCCAGAAGACCAAACGCCTGTGGCCGATGAATCGGAACAATTTGAGCCTGTGTGGGTCAGGCCCGCCGACGCCCTGAAACGCCACGAAGCGGGTGACTTTTTCATCATCTTTCCCACCATTCGCACATTGCAGCGCCTCACACCGTTTGCCAATGTCCAAGCCGTGCTGGACGCCTGCGCCGTCAATGACGAACCTTTGTGGACCAGCTGCCCGCGCGCGGGTTGGTTGGCTGGCAAAGAAGAGCGCTACATGGAGCACGAGGCGCCCTACGGCGAATTGGCCCTCACCAGCCCCGATGGCCAAATCGTGCACCACCTCGATTGGCAGTCCGACCACCCTGTGGCTTTGCTCAAAAACGTGCAACGCCTGACGGCGCCCAACCCTGGCGTGATGACGGGTCCTGGTACCAACACATATTGGGTGGGCGACCCCCACAGCGGTTACATCGTGATCGATCCAGGGCCCGCCGACCCCGGTCACTTG
>RFVJ01000167.1 GCA_009928125.1 Betaproteobacteria bacterium | reverse complement strand
TTCGTTTTCTTGACGAACTTTGTAAGTGTCAATCAAAACATCAATGTCTTTGGTGGGCGAGTAGATCATGCCCAATGAAAAACCTTTGGATTTCTCGGGCTTGAGTTCAGGGTTGGAACCGCCCACACCTGAAACACTTTTTGCACAATCGGTCGTGTCGGCACCTGGCTTGGGTGTCACGCCATCAGGGCAACGAACAGGGTCAACGGTGTTGTTCAAGAAGAACTGCGCACCACCCGAAGCCACTTGCGACAAGGCGGGTGCACGGAAGCCTTCAGAGTAGGTGCCGCGGAAAGCCAGACCTTCTTGTGCAGTCCATTTCGCACCGACCTTGGGTACAAAGTTGGTCTTGAAACTGGGGTACTTGTCAAAGCGACCTGCAAAGTCCATTTCAAAGGTTTTTGTGAACGGCGTGCGCACTTCGAAGAAAGACGACACCACATCGCGTTTGCTTTGAATGGCCGTTGTGGACAAGCCCAAAATATCGCCACGCGCATTGGCGGGATCGGGGTCGATGGTCAGGCGCTCTTGACGGGCTTCAACGCCCACAGCCAAACCAATTTTGCCGCCAGGCAGTTCACCGATGTCGCGTGTCGCTTTGGCATCCCACTGCACAATTTCGGCAATGCCGATGTTGGTCAGATCTTTGGTGATGGTGGGGTCAGCCGCCAAGGATGCCAATGAACGGTTTTCGGTGATCAATTTGCGCAATGTGGGCAAGTACAAGAAACCGTAAGCGGTTTCCTCTCTGCGGGATTGATTCCACAGCACGGCACTTTCCCAATCCCATTCGCCTTGAACGCCTTTCAAACCACCCAACAAGCGGGCATTTTGGTTGGACAGATCGGTGCCCGTTTTCAGGTTTTCAAAACGATAAGCAACCGCCGTGCGTGCATCTTTGAATGGGTTGTCGGGGTGGCCAATTGGCAGAATGGCTTGGAACGGCTCAGCGATGCCGCCGACCAAGAAATTGGTCGTGGGTGATGTACCGCTGATGGTTCGGGCAGGGGCACGGTAAATTCTCTTGGTGTCGTTGAACGTAAATTCGCCAAACGCAGAGAGATTCGCGTTGATGCGGAATTTGCCAATGCCCATCAAACTGAAATCTTCGCCAGCAGTTTGCACATCGGTGAATGCATCGCCGTCGTAGTTACAGAACGTACGGCCCGACAAGAAGCTAGAAGCTGCAATGCCATAAGCCGAGCCGCCCACCAATTGCCGCGAAGGATCACAATTCACATTGTTCAAAATGTTGGGCGAAGTGGCTGTTCCCGTTGTGAAGAACGATTTGGAATTCAGCGCGCGTTCTTTGAAGAAAAAGGGTTGATTGGAAACGTAACTGTAGTAAGGGATCAAGCGATTGTTCATCGCGGCGTATTCAGATGCCTTGATGTCGTAAGAGCCATCACGCACGCTGGTTGCATTTTGGGTTGTCAAATCAAACGACAACATCAAGCTCTTGCCATCCGTTTTGTAGTCGCCCAACCCCACTGTGCCGTTCACATTGCGGCGGCCAAATTCCTGGTTGTCGTTGGCGCCAATGCTGGTGGAAATTTCGCCACCGACAAATCCAGTTTTGGTGATGAAGTTGATCACACCTGCCATGGCGTCAGAGCCATAAACCGCAGAAGCACCATCCTTGAAAATTTCGATGCGCTCGATGGCAGAAATGGGAATGCTGTTCAAGTCATACAAGGTCGATTGACCGTTGTTGGGATTGGCGTATGCGGACGGCGTCATGCGACGGCCGTTCAGCAAAATCAGTGTGGAGGTGGAACCCAAAGCTCGCAAAGATGCAGTGGCCACACCGCGCGAGAAGCCATTTTGGTCAGGGGTATCGTTGTAACCGCCCACGCCCATTGAGGGCACAGCCTTCAACAGTTGCAAAACATTGGTCGCCCCCGTTTGCTGAATCTCTTGAGCCGTGATGGTTTGGATGGGGGATGTCCCCTCTTTGTCAGCACGCTTCAGGTTAGAACCCGTGATGGTGACTTCGGCCAACCCCGATGATTGGGCGATTGCCAAGGGAGTGACACCGGCAGTCAACAAAACCATGACAGCCTGGCTAATTTTGGATGGCTTCAACATCAAGCGACCTTTCAATTCATTGATTAATAGATTTAAGGATTTAAGCTGAAAAGTTACTTTAGTTAACTTGGTAATTACACGAGTCAGGATTTTGAAGAGATTGAATTTTGTTTTCTATAGGATTCATTTGCCATCAAAGTAACTACTTAAACATTGATTTCTTAAATTTTTAAATTCAATCAAATTGTTCAAAAACTTAGAAATGTTGCTAACAGCCAACAATGACACACAAGGTTCAACGCAGGCCAGCGTGTCAAAATACAAAATTAGACAACTTTTCCCAAACACCATGAGTTTCCTCACCGGCAAAAAGATCCTGATCACAGGCGTACTCTCCAACCGTTCAATCGCTTACGGCATTGCCAAAGCATGCCATCAACAAGGTGCCGAACTGGCTTTCAGCTATGTTGGTGAAAGGTTCAAAGACCGCATCACAGAATTTGCTTCAGACTTTGGTTCCTCATTGATCTTTGACTGCGATGTGGGAGACGATGCTCAAATTGACAAGTTATTCAAAGATTTGTCGCAACACTGGCCTCAATTTGATGGTTTTGTGCACAGCATTTTTTGTGCACAGCATTGGTTTCGCCCCCAGAGAAGCCATCGCTGGCGATTTCATGGAAGGCTTGAGCCGCGAAGGCTTCAAAATTGCACACGACATCAGCGCCTATTCATTTCCGGCCATGGCCAAGGCTGCCCTCCCATTTTTGCGGGAAAACGCTGCCTTGCTCACCTTGACCTATTTGGGCGCCCTCAAAGTGGTACCCAACTACAACACCATGGGATTGGCCAAGGCATCTTTGGAGGCATCGGTGCGTTACTTGGCCGATTCCTTGGGTCCTAGGAAAATTCGCGTCAACGGTATCAGTGCTGGCCCCATTAAAACTTTGGCCGCCAGCGGTATCAAAGACTTTGGCAAAATTCTGAATGCCGTTGCAGCCACATCGCCCATTCGCCGCAATGTCACTATTGAGGATGTTGGCAATACAGCCGCATTCCTGATGAGTCCTTTGTCAGCTGGTATCTCTGCCGAAATTGTGTATGTCGATGGTGGTTTCAGTCATGTTGTGGGTGGTATCGGCGAAGCTTAATTTTCTAGTCGCATCCCCATCCAAAAAACAACGTCCAAGGGCGTTGTTTTTTTTTAACATTGCCAAAAATCAGAATAGTAATTTTCACAAATTTGTCAGATATTTGAGAGATGAGTAACTGAAATGTAACTTTTGGTCTTTTCTTAGCCGTACACGTGTGTTTGGTTGTTGTGGACAGACCATTTTTCATTTCATTCTCATATTCATTTAGTTACAAAAGGATTAAAAATGCCTCGATTCAAAATCAGCACCCTGAACCGCCACTTGTGGCTGGCTTTCGGTGGCACTGCTTTGACCATGGCGAGCCTGCAAGTTGCACAAGCTCAACAAGTCGAAACCGTGACCATCACTGGCTCGTCCATCAAGCGTTCCATCGAAAACCAAAGCGCCCTGCCCGTTTCGATTTACTCTGCCGAAGAATTGAAATCTGTGGGCGTCACGTCCACTGAAGAAATTGTCCAGCGCATTACAGCCAGCCAATCTAGCACCGGTGGCAGCCAAAGCATTGGCTCTGGCACGGGCGGTGGTTCTTACGCCAGCTTGCGCGGTTTGGGCTCCAACAAAACTTTGATTTTGTTGAACGGCCGTCGTTTGGCTTTCTTCGGCATTGGCGCTAGCGCTGTTGACTTGAACGCCATTCCATTTGCTGCACTCGAACGCATCGAAGTATTGCGTGATGGCGCTTCTGCCATTTACGGTACAGACGCCGTTGGCGGTGTGATCAACTTCATCACGAAGCGCGATTATCAAGGGCTTGACATCGCCGTTGACAAACGCTTCACTTTCTCAGGTGGTCAAGGTTCATTGGCCAAAGATGGTTACAACTTGTGGTTCTCGTTAGACAACAAGACTCAAGCCTCTGTCAAAGCAACAGATCGTGCATTTGGTGCAACCGGCGTCATTCCTTCTGCTGGATTGAACAAGACTTCGGGTACGACATACCCTGCCAACTTCAACTACTACAACACTGCAGGCGCAATCAAATCAGGCAACATCACATTGCCTAACTGTGCACCTCCCGGATCGATTTTTATTTCGGGTTCCGGTTGAGTGACAGCCGCTTGTTGACTGTTGAAGCGGTTCATTCTGAGAACACCAACGTCGCACGTGTCGCACCGGATCCCGTGACGGGCATGACCATGCCGATCACCAGCCCCTTCTATCCCAAAACTTTTGCAGGTTTGGACACAAGCAAAGGCTTGATCGGTATTGGTTGGCGCATGGTCCCCGCTGGACGCCGTGAAAACACGTCCAACGCTACAGCCAATCGCATCGTGGCGGATTTGTCAGGTGTTGAAGGTGCATGGGAATACAAAACAGGTTTCTACTCAGCATCCAGCACAGTTTCTGATGGCCCCACCAACGGTTACGTCAGCAAAACCAAGATTCAAGCCGGTGTCACCAGCGGTTTGTTGAATCCTTTTGGTGCGAACACCCAAGCGGCATTGGATTACATCGACGCTGCCAAAGCCCGTGGCACCTTCTCCACTGGCCGTGGTACAGCAACGGGCATCGATGCACGTTTTAACCGCGACTGGTTCAAGATGGACGGTGGCAATGCCGCC
>RFVJ01000166.1 GCA_009928125.1 Betaproteobacteria bacterium | reverse complement strand
TGCGCTACACCGCAGCCATGGAGCAAGAGTTGTCGCGCACCATCACGCAAATAGACTCGATTCAAGCCGCGCGGGTGCATTTGGCCATGCCCAAGCAATCGGTGTTTGTGCGCGATCGCACACCCCCCAAAGCATCGGTTGTGATCACCCCCTACCCTGGTCGATCTGTGACGCAAAACCAAGTTCAAGCCTTGGTGCATCTGGTTGCCTCCAGTGTACCTTTGATGACCCCTGAGAACGTTGCGGTGGTCGACAACCAAGGCAAATTGATCACCGATTCCAGCACCGCAGCTGCCCTGGGTTTAACGTCGGCTCAAAGCCAGCACAAGCAAAAAATGGAAGATGTGTATCGGCAACGTGTGATGCAGATCTTGTCGCCCATTGTGGGCGACAGCAATGTGCGCTCACAAGTCAACATGTCGCTGGACTTCACTCAAACCGAAACCACCACCGAAGACTTTGACACGCGAGAAAAGGGTCCCAAAACCCGTTCGGAGGCCGTCAGTGAAGACAAGAGCACTGCGCCCGAAGCCGGCGGCATTCCAGGCGCCTTGTCCAACACGCCACCACCTGCGCCTTCGGCCACGACCAATTCGGCCGCATCTACCACAGCAGGGGCAGGTGCAACACAGGGCACCAGTGCGGCTCGCAGCACCAAAAACTACGAACTTGACCGATCTGTTCGACACGTGAAAAACGCCACAGGCACCTTAGAGCGTCTGAGTGTGGCCGTCTTGATCAATGAACGCGCGCCCACAGTCACCAAAAACGACAAAGGCGAAGTCACCGACAGCAAACCCAATCCTTACTCTGATGAGGAAATCACACGCATGCAAGATTTGGTGCGAGGCGTGGTGGGTTATGACGAAAAACGCGGTGATGTGGTCACGGTCGTTCAAGCCAAATTTGAACCCGAGCCTGTTTACGACCTCAGCATACCTTGGTACAAAGACGAGTCCATGCAAACTTACATCAAGAGTGGTTTGCTTGGGGTGATGTTCCTGGCCTTCTTGATGTTGGTGATTCGTCCTGCAGTGCTGCGCATGTTGGGCTTGCTCAAAACGCCTGCCGAGTTGGAAGCCGAGGCAGCTGCGGCGGCCGAGGAAGAGAAGAAGAAGTTGTTGGCCGACGGCGAGTTGTCGCCAGAGGACATGAATGCCATCCAGTTGGGCGAAGGCGAAACCTTGGAAGAGATCAAGGCCAAGCTCAAGCCGAAGAAGTCCAGCATTTCGATGGAAATGTTAGACACCGCCAACACATACGACGACAAAGTGGCATTGGTGCGCATGATCGTGGCCGAGGACACATCGCGTGTGGCCAGTGTGCTCAAGAAGATGATCAAGTTAGCCTAAGGAAAAACCATGGCAGAAAAAGACGCACTCATGACAGCTGCCGAAGCCGAAGCAGCAGAAAAGCTTCGCATCGAGATGTCCAACATCAGTGGCGCCCAACGCGCAGCTGTGCTCATGCTGCTACTGGGCGAGCAACAAGCTTCAGAAATCATCAAGTTTCTGAACCCTCAAGAGGTGCAGGCACTGGGTGGCGCCATGGTGGCGGTGTCCGATGTGTCCCAAGAAGCGGTGAATGAAATTTTGGACGACTTTGTGGCCACCATCAAAAAGCAATCGAGCTTAGGTTTGGGCACCACAGACTATGTTGAAAAGGTTTTCAAACGCGCCTTGGGTGATGACAAAGCAGCCTCCGTGCTAGGTCGGATTTTGCCAGGTCAAAGCACCAAAGGTTTGGAGATTTTGCAATGGATGGATGCACGCTCTATTGCCGACATGATCAAAACCGAGCATCCCCAAGTGACTGCCATTATTTTGTCTGTGCTAGATCACCAAGTGGCTGCAGATGTTTTGAACTTCTTGCCAGAAGACACCCGACCCGAAATCATTCAACGTGTGGCCAGCCTGGAAACTGTGCAACCTTCAGCCATGCAAGAGCTTGAATCCATCATGAAGTTGCAGTTCTCTACCAACACCAGCTCGAAGTCATCCAGCTTCGGCGGTATCAAAGCAGCTGCGCAAATCATGAACTCGACCAAGACTGCTCTGGAGGCGTCGATCATGAAGGGACTCGAGAAGATCGATGCCGATCTGATGCTGCGCATTCAAGACAACATGTTCACCTTCGAGAACTTGTCCGCTGTGGACAACAAGGGCATCCAGGTGCTCATGCGTGCAGTGGACAACAACCAGTTGATGATTGCCATGAAGGGTGCCAGCGAAGAGGTCAAAGCAAGATTCTTCGACAACATGTCCGAGCGTGCACGTGGCATGTTCAAAGACGAGATGGACGCCAAAGGCCTCATGCGCTTGTCCGATGTGGAAGAGGCGCAAAAACAAATCATGCGTTCTGCGCGCAAGTTGTCTGATTCTGGCGAATTGGTCTTAGGCGGAGGTGACTTTGTCTGATGCTTACCTCAGCGGTCAATTAGGGCGTAAAACACCCGGTCGCTCTGCCCCAACTTGGCAACCGCTTAAACCTCTAAAGCCCGTTGAATTGCAACAGGCGGGGTTTGTGCAGGAAAACAAGTTGCGTGCAAAAACCTCGGGGTTCGCCTTGTGGACTGTCGAAGAACAATTGGCTGACAGCCAAAACAGCGGCGCTGCCGACGAGACTGCAGAAAATCAGAACGCAGTTGCGCAACACGCCCATGCAGGCGATAGCACTGATGCTGCCAGTTCAGGTCCAGATGAAACTTTGTCTACAGTCGACCAAGCCAGACTGGAGGCCATGCAACAGGAAGCCTACGAGCGCGGTTTGGCCGATGGCAAAAAACAGCAACTAGAAGCCAAGCAAGCTGAAGATGCCTTGACACAAGCGCAGACCTTGGAGAGTTTGGCCCAACAAAGCAATGATATTTTGTTGGCCATTCAAAAAGGCATTGAAGATCTGCGTGAAAATCCTGCCAGTTGGCACGACCCGCTCAAGCGCCTGGCCTTGCATTTGGCTGAACAGTTGACGTTGGCCGAATTAAGCTTGTCGACCCACAGCATTCAAAGTCTGATCGACCGCTGCATTGAAACCTTGGATGTCCAAAGCACTGCCAGCGTGGTGGTAGAACTCAACCCCTCCGACATGGCCTTGTTGCAAAACCACAAGGCCGTACCCGGTGAGCCAGCGCATGCTTGGCGTTTGATGGCAGACCCCCATCTTTTACCTGGCAGTGTTCGTGTACGTGCCGACGATGCAGTGGTCAGCGATTTGATTGAACATCGCCTTGAAACCCTGGCACAAGTCCTTCTTGCAGACCCCAAACCTTGGCAAGCCCAGTCAGCCTTTCAACCCGAACGCTTGATGGCGCGTCGTGGTCAAGCCGATACGATTGAAGATGCCTTGCCGCGTGAGCCTCTGAATTTGTCCACCATGGACTTGCCCGATCTGGATTTGCCCGACACGCAAGCCGCATCAGAAGACGATGACGCAGGAACACCCAATGACTAACTTTGCAGCAGAAGTAGCGCGCAGCTTGTCCTTGGCACGCGCATCCAGCCCGGAGCGTTGTGGCACTTTGGTTCGCTTGGTGGGTTTGCGCATGGAGGCCCGCGGCATCATGGCGCCTGTGGGCTCTAGCTGTGAAGTGATAGGACAAGATGGCCACAAAATTGAAGCTGAAGTGGTGGGTTTCAACGACAAAACTTTGTACCTGATGCCGCTCACAGAGCCTGTGGGCATTGGCCCGGGCGCATCGGTCCGCATGGCCTATGATTTGGGAACCGCTTGTTTAGGTCCCGAGCTCTTGGGCCGTGTCATTGATGGACGAGGTGAGCCCTTAGACGGTAAACCCAAGCCTGCTTGCAAAGCACGTTTGAGTTTGCTCGGTCTGCCCATCAACCCCATGGAGCGGGGACCCATCGACAGTGTGCTCGATGTGGGTGTGAAAGCCATCAATGGTTTGTTGACGCTAGGGCGTGGTCAACGTGTAGGTCTGGTCGCGGGCTCTGGTGTTGGCAAAAGCGTGCTGTTGGGCATGATGACCCGCTTCACCAAAGCCGATGTGGTGGTGATTGGTCTGGTGGGTGAGCGCGGGCGAGAAGTACAAGCTTTCATTCAAGAATCCTTGGGCGAAGACGGGCTTGCCAAATCTGTGGTGGTGGCTGCGCCCGCCAATGTCTCACCTGTCTTGCGTTTAAAAGCCGCTCACATGGCCCATGTGATTGCCGAATATTTCAGAGACCAAGGCTTGAATGTGTTGATGCTGGTCGACAGCCTCACCCGTGTCGCCCATGCCCAACGCGAAATAGGCTTGGCCATTGGTGAACCACCCACCGCCAAAGGCTATCCGCCTTCGGTATTTGCCTTGTTGCCTAATTTGATTGAGCGTGCAGGCGTGGGCCGTCATGGTCATGGCGCGATTACCGCCATTTACACCGTACTGGCCGAAGGCGATGACGCCAACGATCCCATCGTCGATATTGCCCGCGCATCCTTGGACGGCCAGGTGATGTTGTCGCGAAAATTGGCCGATGCCGCGCACTACCCCGCCATTGATTTGAATGGTTCGATCTCTCGCGTGATGCAAAGCTTGCTGTCACCGGAAGATTTGAAATTGGCCAACAAGTTTCGACGCTTGTGGTCTTTGTACCAACAAAATGTGGACTTGATCCAAGTGGGTGCTTATGAAAAAGGCAGCAATCCTGCTTTGGATGAAGCCATTCGTTTGCGTGAAGCCATGGAGCAGTACTTGCGACAAGACATGCATGAAGGTCATGATGAAGCCCGTACCCGTGAAGACATTCGCAACATGATGGCGGTACCAACATG
>RFVJ01000165.1 GCA_009928125.1 Betaproteobacteria bacterium | reverse complement strand
CGCTTCTCTTGCCAAGGCGGCCAAGCCTCCCATGAAGGTGCCGCAAATGCCCAATATATGTATATGCATGGGGAGATTTTAGGCGGTGCACAATGGCGTCATGTCAGATTTAACAGACGAAATTGCAGCCTCGGCTGCGCAATGTGTGGTGGAGGAGGGTTTGGAGTACGGGCCAGCCAAACGCCGCGCCTTGAAAATGTTGGGCTTGCCGCCCAAAACCCCCTTGCCCAACAACGATCAAGTTGAAGCGCAGGTGCACGAGTACATTGCCTTGTTTTGCGCGGACACCCAGCCTGCCGAGTTGTTGGCCTTGCGACAACACGCTTTGATGTGGATGAAGCGATTGCAAGATTTCAGGCCTTACTTGGGTGGCGCTGTGTGGCATGGCACGGCCACCCGCTTGTCAGACATTTACCTGCAGTTGTTTTGCGATGATGAGAAGTCGTGCGAAATTGAGCTCATCAACCAAGGCCTGGATTTTGAAGCACGAACGGTCAATGGCCTGCACGGTGAACCTGTGGAGGCCTTGAGCATTCACAGTTACTGCAAAGACCTGGGCGAAGAAATTGGGGTGCATTTGCTGATCAATGAATACGACGATGTCAGGGGTGCCTTGAAAGCAGATGCCCATGGACGCACGCCGCGCGGCGATGTTTTGGCTGTACAGCGCTTGATTGATGCATGATCCAGTTAAATAAACGAAGTTGATGGAAAAAGAATGACAGATCAAGAAAACTCAAAGACCCAGACCGCCTCTGAAGAAGGTCTGCGGGATGGTGGTGTGGCGCGTCGCCACTGGATCACGGCCGGTGTTGCGGCTGCCGCCGGTTTGGCAGGTGCTTTCGTTGCTTGGCAAAAGTACCAACCACAAGGCGTGATGGACGTGGCTGTTCAGAATTTTTGGGGGCAAAGCTTCGAAAAGCCTGAAGGGGGAACATTGGCAATGGAGGCGTTTCGAGGGAAGCCTTTGTTGGTCAATTTTTGGGCCACCTGGTGCCCCCCTTGTATTGAGGAACTTCCTTTAATTGATGCCTTTTATAAGGAAAATCAATCTAAATCATTCCAAGTTGTTGGTTTGGCGGTAGATCAACCCAGCCAAGTCAGACGCTTTTTGACGCAAAAACCTTTGCAGTTTCCCAATGGTTTGGCAGGGATGGTCGGATCTGAATTGGGTGTCAGCCTTGGCAATGCACAAAGTGCTTTACCCTATAGCGTACTTTTCGATGCAAAAGGCAGGCTTTTAGCGCAAAAAGCCGGCAAATTAGACCAAAAAGATTTAGACAGCTGGTTGCAGAAGGTGACTTGACCCGGCGATTTTCTGACCGCTCCTGTCTTGACAAGCGCCTGAAAGCACTTCTTTAAACCTGTAAGTATGGAAATGAGTGCATTTGTAGCTATTTAAGTGGTTTTTTAGTGTAAATTCCACGTTTTCGACAGCAAACACAGGGGGTAACATGGATTTGCGCAAATTGAAAACCTTGATCGACTTGGTTTCCGACTCCAACGTCACTGAATTGGAAATCACCGAGGCAGAAGGCAAGGTTCGAATTGTCAAAGGTGCTGTTGCTTCGGGTGCGCCTGTGCTCACGCAGCAAGTCATGGTGCCAGCCGCTGCCCCTGTCGCACCCGCCGCCGCCCCGCCTGCTGTGTCAGAAATCGCAGAAACTGCTGCTGTCAATGCCGCCGCCGCAGCCGCTGAGGCTGCCGCGGCAGGTCATACCGTCAAATCGCCCATGGTCGGCACTTTCTACAGATCGTCCAGCCCCGGTGCAGCCCCATTTGTTCAGGTGGGGGACACCGTCAAGGAAGGCGACACACTGTGCATCATTGAAGCCATGAAGATTTTGAATGAGATCGAATCCGACAAGTCTGGCGTTGTGAAGCAAGTCCTGTGTGAAAACGGTCAGGCTGTTGAGTACGGCCAAGCGCTTTACATCATCGAATAAACCACCGGGATTCTCATGTTCAAGAAAATTCTGGTTGCCAATCGCGGCGAAATCGCCCTGCGAATTCAACGCGCATGCCGTGAGCTGGGCATCAAGGCCGTCATGGTTTATTCCGAGGCCGATCGCGAAGCCAAGTACGTCAAATTGGCCGAAGAGGCCGTTTGCATCGGGCCTGCCGCATCCAACCTCAGCTACCTCAACATGCCGGCCATCATCTCGGCTGCAGAGGTGACAGACGCCGAAGCCATTCACCCAGGTTACGGCTTCTTGAGTGAAAACGCCGACTTTGCCGAGCGCGTCGAAAAGAGCGGATTCCAATTCATTGGCCCAACACCCGAGTCCATCCGCATCATGGGTGACAAGGTGTCAGCCAAGCAAGCCATGATCAAAGCGGGCGTGCCCTGCGTGCCCGGCTCTGAAGGCGAGTTGCCAGACGACCCCGCCCTCATTCGCCGCATGGCCAAAAGCATTGGTTACCCGGTCATCATCAAGGCGGCCGGTGGGGGAGGTGGCCGCGGCATGCGCGTGGTCCACACCGAAGCGGCCTTGATCAACGCCGTTCAAATGACCAAGGCCGAAGCGGGCGCTGCATTTGGCAATCCTGCGGTGTACATGGAAAAGTACCTGCAAAATCCCCGCCACATTGAAATCCAAATCTTGGCTGACAAGCACAAGAATGCGGTTTACTTGGGTGAGCGCGATTGCTCCATGCAACGGCGCCACCAGAAAGTGGTCGAAGAAGCGCCAGCTCCAGGCATTCCTCGCAAACTCATCGACAAGATCGGTGAGCGCTGTGTGGCCGCTTGCAAAAAAATCAATTACCGCGGTGCGGGCACCTTCGAGTTTTTGTATGAAAACGGCGAGTTCTATTTCATTGAAATGAACACCCGCGTGCAAGTGGAGCATCCCGTCACAGAGTGGATCACTGGCGTTGACATTGTCAAAACACAAATCATGGTTGCGGCAGGTGAGAAGTTGCCATTCACCCAACGCCAAATTGAAATTCGCGGCCATGCCATCGAATGCCGTGTGAACGCCGAGGACCCTTTCAAGTTCACGCCCTCTCCTGGTCGCATCACCACATGGCATGCACCGGGTGGCCCTGGCATTCGCGTCGACTCGCATGTCTACAACAATTACTTTGTGCCCCCCAACTACGACTCCATGATTGGCAAAATCATTGCCCATGGTGACACCCGAGAGCAAGCCATTGCCCGCATGCAAACGGCTTTGGGTGAAACGGTGGTTGAAGGTATCAGCACCAACATTGCACTGCACCGTGAAATCTTGCGCGACTCTAAATTCGTCACAGGCGGCACCAACATCCATTACTTGGAAGAGTGGTTGCGTCAACGCAAAAGCTGACCTATGTTTGAACTGAACTTGTTGTGCCCTGAGGCGCGTGTGGACGTCTTGAGCGAAGCACTGGATGCATTGGATGCATTGAGTGTGTCTGTGGAAGACGCCGACGCGGAAACCGAGCACGAACAAGCTTTGTTTGGCGAGCCAGGCATGCCACCACCCAAAGACGGTTGGCAGCGCTCCAAAATGGTGGCCTTGTTTGCCAAAGAAGAAGAAGCCAAAGAAGCGGCTGTGTTGTTGGCCGCGCAAGATTTTTTTGAGTCTTGCCAGATTTTGTCCGTTGCGGCCGTGCCCGATCAAGATTGGGTGCGCCTGACGCAATCTCAGTTTGCGCCCGTAGAAATCACCCCCGAGTTTTGGATCGTGCCCACATGGCACGAGCCTCCCACTCAAGCGCGCGAAGTGATTCGCCTCGATCCTGGTCTGGCCTTTGGCACGGGCACACACCCCACCACGCGCATGTGTTTGCGTTGGCTTGCCACCCACAACATCAGGGACCAGCGGGTGTTGGATTACGGTTGCGGCTCTGGCATCTTGGCCATTGGTGCGGCCAAGTTTGGCGCATCCCACATCGATGCCGTAGACATTGATGAGGCTGCCGTCACGTCCACCGAACTCAATGCGCAAGCCAATGGCGTTCAACTCAATGCCGGTTTGCCCGAATTGGCGCAAGGCGCCTACAACACCGTTCTGGCCAACATTTTGGCCACACCCTTGAAGGTACTCGCTCCTCTGCTTTGCAGCCATGTGAAAGCCGGTGGCCATTTGGTGTTGGCAGGTATCTTGGCGCGCCAAGAAGAAGAACTCATCCAAGCCTATGCACCCCACCTCACTTTGAAGGTGGCTGACTTACGCTGGCTTGATCGCCTGGGCCATCTTAGGCGTTTTGGGATTGGTGTTTCAGGCAACCGTGTTTTTCAAGGATGTGTTGGCGGCACATCAACCCGATCTGCAACCAGCACTTGCGCAACTGTGTGGGTGGGCGAATTGCAAAGTGGCCCCTTTGCAGCAAGCTGATGCAGTGGTCATTGACCATGCGGCCATAGACCCCATCGCCCTGAGTTCGGAGGCCTTGGAGGCGGACGCCCTACCGCGTTGGGCTTTTGAAGTGCATTTGAGAAACTCAGCCAAAGTGCCTGTGGCAACGCCTTGGATAGAACTGACCCTCACAGATGCGCAAGATCAAGCGGTGATGCGCAAGGTCTTGAATGTGTCCCAATGGGGGGCACCGGCTGTGATGGCCGCAGGCGACATCATGCCCCTGTCTTTTCAGCTGGGTCTGCTGAACCCCGAGGTCCCTTTCGTGGGCTATCGTTTGCTGACTTTCTACCCCTGAACCTGGCGAAGCCCATGAAAAAAGCCCGACGCCTTGCAGCATCGGGCTTTTGCTTTCGCTAACGTGTCAGCGTTGAATCAGGGCTTGGCGGCCGAAGGAAACGGCCATGCAGCTTGAGGATTCAGTGCTGTCGCTTAGGAGCGGCTTTTTTAGGAGCTGCTGCCTTTTTCGCTACAGCCTTTTTAGGAGCTGCTTTTTTAGCGGCGGCTTTCTTAGGAGCGGCTTTTTTAGGAGCTGCTGCCTTTTTCGCTAC
>RFVJ01000164.1 GCA_009928125.1 Betaproteobacteria bacterium | reverse complement strand
CCGCCAAGTCTTGAAAGCTGGCAATGCCGTCGTATTGGCCACGCAAAATTAAGGTGGGCACATTGATCTTCTCGGGGTCGCAAACCGGCAAGTTCATCGACATATCGATGTAAGTGCCTGTGGGAACCGAGCTGTCTAGGGCCAATACCGCATCAGCAAACGTTTCGACATAGCTCATCTCACTGGTGCCTGGATGGTCGCGCGTGAAAATGCTCCGAATCATGTCGCGATCGATGGCCCGTCGGTTACTGGCCAAATACGCAGGCAAGCGTTTTTTGCGCTCTGCCAAAGTGGGACTGCCTTGCCCCGTCCAAACCATGGCATCAAGCACCATGCGTGCAACTCGCTCGGGGTGCTTTTGTGCAAAGAGGGCCAGTCGCAGTGCGCCAGATGAGGCGCCATACGTCAATAATTTTTGACCGCCATTGACTTTCATGATGTAGTCACTGACAGCGGCCAAGTCATCTGCACCACACGCCACATTGGCGTTGACGTTGCGCGTTTTGTCTGAGCGACCGTAGCCCTCGCAATCAAAGCACCAAGTGTCATAGCCTAGTCTGGCAAACCAATCCATCAGTGAGGCATCGTCTCGGCCTTTGATTTGCAAATCAAAAACGGGGGTAGACGCCATGGACGATCCATGAACAAACACAATGGTGCCTCGAAATGCCTTTGGCGCATTGGCCAGTCGTTTGTTCCACATAAACAGCTTGACTGAATCGGCATCCACTTTTTTGACAGCCCAATGTGCTGTGCCTACCACCTCTTGTAAAGGGGGCGGCGCGTTTTGCGCCAATACTTCCGTTGTCCCTAAGACACTGGCCGTGGCAAGTGCCGAACTGGCCAAGAAGTTTCTTCTAGATTCAGTGTGATCGTTGGATGTTGTCATGTTTGTCTCTCTGATAACTGAGTCCAATGCCAAGCCATTGGGTTTGAATCAAAACATATAGAAAACTTTTGAGTTTGAGGATTTACCCTCAGGTCTTGCTGAAGGGCACTGTGATTTGTGTACATTCGGAATCACTTTCAATCCATACAATGACTGATTTCATCAAGATGGCACACCTTGGCTTCCGTTATCAAACCGTCATCAGCGCTTTCATCCTTTTGATCACCCTCGGTTTGCAAGCTTGCAGCACCTTCCTTCCGGAAACATATGTCCCCAAACGCGGACAAATGGGCAAGGATGTGATGTGGCTTCCCACCAGTGACGATTTGGTCTACAAAATGTTAGAGGCTGCCAAAGTGGGGCCAGAGGACGAGCTGGTTGACTTGGGTGCGGGTGACGGAAAAATTCCCATTGCGGCCGCCAAACAATTTGGCGCACGTGCTTGGGGCATTGAATACAACAAAGAGTTAGCGGCTTTGGCCAATCGCAATGCGCAACGTGCTGGCGTTGCCAGCCGCGTCAACATTGTTCATGGTGATATTTTCAAAGAAGACTTTTCAAAAGCCAGCGTGGTGACGCTGTATCTGTTGGAAGAATTGAATGCCCAATTACGGCCCACACTGTTGAGCATGAAGCCCGGTACGCGCATTTTGTCCAACACATTTTCGATGGGAGATTGGGAGCCAGACGAAGTGATACGGGTTGGCAATCAAACAGGCTATTTTTGGACTGTTCCCGTCAAGGTGGCTGGCAGTTGGTCTGTTTCTGGGATCGACGGTAAAGTTCCCGCCACCTTGAAATTGGTGCAAGTGCATCAACGGATTGGCGGCACCATGGATCACCAAGGCAAACAGCAAACCTTGATGGGTTCACGAGTTCATGGCAATGAACTGCACTTCAGTTTTGTGAACGCAGAGCAAAATGGCCAACCAGCCTTCTTGTTGTTGTTCAACGGAATGCTCTTTTTCAGCGACGAAGCAAATGCGAACCTTCACACCCTGGTCTGTTTGAATGAATTCCACTGAAGCTGAGCGGTCGCCAAATTGGTACTCGATACATTCGTTGGGAACAATCTTGGTATAGGTGCCTGCAAAATCAAAGCCAAAGCTGCCATCTTTGGCTTCCATGCGAGAAGAAAACTGTCCGCCCACTCGCAACTCAACGCTGGCAGTAGTGGTGTGCCAGTCATCGGAGGCCGCATTCCATTGAACAATGTCAGCGGGTGTGGTGTAAGCCGTCCACACTTTGTCGATTGGGGCGTGAACAGTGGTTTCAACGGTGATGTTCATGGTGTAACTGTTTGAATAGGTTGAACTTTGCTTGATTTATAAATGAGATTCAATCGAATGCCAATGGCGCAAACCTTAATTTGTATGTTGCGCTTTCCATTCCATGGCGGCTCTCACACGTTTCTCAACCGAGGGATGAGTGTAAAAAATCAGTTCTTGTAAAGGATGAGGCCTTGGGTCTCTGTATTCTGCAGTTTTAACCAGCGCTGAAGCCATGGCATCAGGCAGATTCACAGCCTTGTAAGAGTATTGGTCAGCTTCTATTTCACCCAGTCGAACCACGTAGTTGGTAATCGGTTGCGCCATCAAACTTAAAAATGAAATGCAAACCAGCAGCACGGCAATGCCTCGGGGTTCTGCGATGGATGCCGTGCAGCCCAAGCGCCTTGCGACCATGTTGAACATGGCATCGGTGAGGTAAAAGAAAATCATCGACAGCACGACGGCGGTACCGATCAAATTCCAAACATGTCCCGACACGTAATGGCCTATTTCATGACCTGTGACGGCTTTGACTTCGTCCAATGAGGCTTGTGTGACTGTCACATCGGAGATGGCAATGCGGGCACTTGAGCCCAATCCTGAGACATTGGCGGTGAATCGATTCGATTGTCTAGAGCCGTTATAAACAAAGATGCGGTCGGGTTGAATCTTGGCCTGTTTGGCCAATTCCTCCAAGGCTTCTCGCACTTCGCCTGGCGGTAGAGGGGTGTACTTGTTGAACAGCGGTTCAATCCATAGAGGGCCAATCAGCATCAAGGTGCTCACGGTCACCGCCGTGAGGCCGCCTGACCAAGCCCACCAATATCGACCCAAGCGTCGGATGAAAAAATAGACGCCCGATAAAAACAATCCACCCAGCAAGGTAGAGATCAGCAAAGAAACACTGCCTTGGCTTAAAAAATCAGACAGCGGTTGGCTTGTTTTGCCGTAAGACATTTCGCGCCACCAGTCGGCATACAAAGTCCAAGGCAGTGTCAATAACGATGACAAAAACAGGTAAGCGCCACTGATGGCAAATGACCGAAGCCACAGGCTTTTGTGCTTGAGTTTGTCTTCAAGATTGTCGAGTACTTGAAGCTTGATCACCAGCCAAGCCACCGCAGTAGAAATCAGAAACCCCCACAGCAAGGTCCAATGCGATCCGGAGGTGTAAGCGGCTGCCCGGGCAAGGGCTTCTGGACCCAGGGCATTGATGTAATTGTCGGTTGCTGCTTGAACATCAAAGCTCATGTGTTTTCTCTGTAAATCAAAATGTCGGTGTCAGCTGTCTTGGCACCAAACTGCGTCAACAAGCAATGGGCCTGACCCCGATGATGGGTTTGGTGGTTGAAGATATGCATCACGATCAAGTCCAGGGGCTTGGTGACTTGGATGCCCTTGGCCGTGATGTAGGTGAGATCGTTTTTGAAAAAACTGTCGTCCACCGAATGAGCCCATTCAATGATTCGTTCGTCCATGGCAACACGCGCTAGTTTGTAGGCCGACCAATCGCTCCAAAGTCGACCCGATTCATCGATGGGAGTAGGGGTGAAGGGCGTTTGTGTCAGGCGATTCATCCAGGCCGAGTCACCCCAAAGAATATGGCTCAGCGTACCCAGGATGGAGCCAAAGAAGGCGCCGGCATTGTGTTGGCGCTGCGCCTCTGAAAGCTGATCTGCCGCGGCCATCAGGGACGCGTTTTGCCAACGGTTGTAACGGGCAAAGGCTTGAGCGTATTTGGCTGAAATCATGTCCATTTCCCTTAGGGTTCATACAAAAAATTCTTGAGCAAGCATTATGAACAGTGAAAGATTGCCTTTTTACCAATGCAGTTAGCGTGCCAAAGGAATTTCAATGCGTCCGCATCACTTCGTGCTTATTTTGGTGAGCATCGCCACCTACCTGTTGGTTTTTGATTCAGTTCTCAACTTGCCCCGCTTCAACAAACAACTCGAAGCAAGCCCAGAGGCTCCTATTGCTGTGACTTGGGGTGGCACTTAAGCGAAAACCCTAGGGTTTATACCTGTCTGAGGGTTGTTCGCAGACACTAGGATCGTGAGAAAGGAACTCTCACCATGAATGCGCAACAAAGACCTCGCTCTTTAGTCAAATCGCTGCTGCTGGCAGCAGCTTTCTTGCCTGCTTTGGCGATGGCACAGGCTTGGCCCACCAAACAACCCATCAAACTGGTCGCCGTATTTCCGCCAGGTGGCTCTGTGGATCAAGTGGCGCGCATCATTGCGCCCGTGTTGTCGCAGCAGTTAGGGCAAAGCGTCATTGTGGAAAACAAAGGCGGTGCATCAGGCGTCATTGGCACTTCCAGCATGTTGTCGGCACCTGCAGATGGCTATACCTTCGCCGTGGTCTTTGATACGCACGGTGTGAACCAAAGCCTGATACCCAACATGCCCTACGACAGCAAAAAGGACATCGTGCCTTTGGTGTTGGTGGGCACCTCGGCCATGGTGCTGACTTCCAACGTGGGCAATGAGTACAAAACCTTTGCCGATGTGGTGGCCGCAGCCAAAACCAAAAAGAATGTGTCATTTGGCACGATTGGGAACGGCAGCTTGGGTCACTTGGCCATGGCTTTGCTGGGCAAGAATGGCAACATGGAGTTCAACCACATTCCCTACAAAGGTGGTGGCCCTCTCATGACCGATGCTGTTGCGGGCCACGTACCCTTGGCCATGGGCACTGTTTTCTTAAGCAAGCCCCACATCGACAACAAGCGCATCCGACCCCTGGCG
>RFVJ01000163.1 GCA_009928125.1 Betaproteobacteria bacterium | reverse complement strand
AGTGCTTTTGATTCAAAAGCACCTCAGAATTTCATTTGAAACCGACGCGATCCAACATCTGCTGAACTTTGATTTGATTCATACCCACAGCGCTGATGGGTAACACTTCACTTTTAAAGCGACCACCCGACATGGCTTTGAGCGCAGGATTTTCAAAACTCACGCCTTTCGCAACTGGCCATTCATTGTTGCCATTTGCAAAATGGTTTTGTGCTGACGCGCTGGCCAAATATTCCAAGAATTTGATGGCGTTTTCAGAATTCTTTGAATTTTTAGCAACAGCACCACCAGCAACGTTCAGATGAGTGCCCCAGCTGCTCTGATTTGGAAACACGACGCCAACTTTTTCAGCCATCTCCTTCTCTGCGCTATTGCTTGAACGCAGCAACCGGGCCATGTAATACGTGTTGGTGACAGCCACCCCGCATTCACCAGTGGCTACGCCTTTGATCTGATCTGTGTCGCCGCCAGCAGGGTTCCTTGCCATGTTGGCCACCAAGCCTTTTAACCATGCTTCTGTTTGAGCAGGACCTAAATGTTCTGTCATGGCGCCAAACAGACTCAGGTTGTAGGGGTGGGAACCAGACCGTATGCAAAGTTTGCCTTTGAATTTTGGATCTGCCAATTTCTCGTAGGTGTCCACATCTGTCGCTTTGTACTTCGACTTGTCATAAACAATGACACGTGCGCGCGTTGACAAACCAAACCAAGCAATTCCGCCGGTGTCGGTGCGTTTGGCCCTGAGATTGTCGGGAATGGCTTCCTCCAACAATTTCGATTTGATGGGCATGAACAAGCCATCGACTTCTGCTCGCCACAATCTGGCGGCATCCACCAACAAAATCACGTCGGCTGGCGACGCTGCACCCTCCGCTTTCAGTCGCGTCAGGATGCCAGCATCGTCCGCATCGACTCGGTTGATTTTGATCCCTGTGCTTTTGGTGAAATCGCTGTACAAGGCTTCATCGGTTGGGTAATGCCGCGCCGAATAGATGTTGATGGCAACACTGCCTGTTTGTGCCTTTGAAGTGACAGAAGTGGCACTTAAAACCACGCAGGTGAGAATCGCAAATGGGTTGCGCAGGACTTTTTTGAATGATTTAGGACTCATATTGACATCTCGAAATGCTGATATGAGCGAATTCTACATCAAATAGGAATGATTCTCATTTGCAAAAAGAAAATTCTCAATCAAATGTCACCACATGGTCCACTTCCGCGCGAATGCCGATCCACTCCCCTAAGCTGTGGTCGTGGTGACTGGGTACATGTGCCAAAACAATGTCCCCAGACTGCAGACGCAATGTGTACAAGAATTCTGACCCCCTGAATGCTTTGCGAATGATTTCTGCTTTGACCATTGCTTCGTCGTCGTGCACGATGTCGTCTGCGCGGAGCAAGACATCGCAGGCTCGGTCGTCCAACACATGGCTCCTTGAAGCATCGATGTCCTCTGTTAGCAAGCCCAGAACTGTTTTCACTTCAACCCTTGCACCAACCACCTTGCGGTAGCCAGGAATGAAGACACCGTGGCCAATGAACTCGGCTACAAAACGTGAAGCAGGACGGTGGTACAGATGATAGGCATCATCCCATTGCGCAAGGCGCCCCTCTTGAATCACACCAATGACATCACCAATGGCAAAGGCTTCCATTTGATCGTGAGTCACAAACAATGCAGTGGCTTTGGCTGCTTTCAAGATGCTTCTGATTTCCAATGCCAGACGCTCTCTCAAGTCCACGTCGAGGTTTGAAAATGGCTCATCCAGTAGAAGCAAATCGGGTTGAGGTGCCAATGCCCGCGCCAGTGCAACACGCTGCTGCTGGCCGCCAGACAATTCATGGGGGTATCGGTCTTGCACGTCCTCAAGCCCTACCAGCTCGAGCACCTCGCTGATACGTGAAGACTTGTATGCAGCACTTTGACCGTGAAGACCAAAAGCAATGTTGCCAGCCACGGTGAGGTGAGGAAACAGGGCGTAATCCTGAAAGACCATGCCCATGCGTCGATTTTCTGGTGCGGCCGTATAGCCTAATCGACTGACGACGCGATCAGACAATTGGATCTCACCTGATGACAGAGGCACCAGCCCCGCAATGGCGCGAAGCAAACTGGTTTTACCACAGCCAGAGGGACCGATGAGGACGCCAATTTGGCCAGCCTCTAATTTTAAAGATACCCCTTGCACCGCAAACTTTGACTGGCCTGCGTAACGAACGTCAACTTGTTGAAGGTTCAAATACATGTTCGAATTGTAAGGACAGGCAGCCCTCATGGCATTCATGGCCTGATGATCATCCTTACAATTCCTAAGATGTTGCGTTTGTCACAACAACCCTAGCCCTCGACTCTCATTGGACCCTCAGAATGCCCATCCTCCGAATTCGTTCGGTTTTACTCAGCCTGTTGGCGTTGATCATTTGTCTGCCCCTGTTGGCATTGGTCGGTTCATGGCTCGAATGGAATGCCACTTCTGCGGACGTCCTGATGGCGATGAGCGATACCGTGTTACCAGGATATGCAGCCACCAGTCTTTTACTTTGCCTGGGCGTTGCGTTGGGTGTCACGCTAATTGGCACCAGCACGGCCGTGGCAGTAACCTTGTTCAAGTTTCCCGGAAAGCCTTTTTTTGAATGGGCCTTGTTGCTGCCCATGGCCATTCCCGCATACGTGGTCGCCTACGCCTATACAGATTTTTTGCAATTCAGCGGACCCTTGCAAAATTTCATTCGAATCCAAACGGGACTAGAAGGCCGCATGTTGCCAGAGGTGAGAAGCTTGGGTGGTGCCATCGTTGTCTTTTCTCTGGCACTGTACCCTTACGTTTATTTGTTGGCACGAACAGCACTCAGTGAGCGTGCATCACAGTTGATGGAAGCTGCACGCATGTTGGGTGCGCCCCTTCAACGTCGCATCTTAGAAGTCGCAATGCCTTTGGCCAGGCCAGCTGTAGCCGCAGGTGTTGCACTCGCTTTGATGGAAACCTTGGCAGACTATGGTGTTGCAAGCTATTTTGGCATTCAAACCTTGACGGCTGGCATCTACAAAGCTTGGTTGGTCATGGACAATCGCATTGCCGCAGCCCAACTCGCAACGATGTTGCTGGGTACTGTCATGGTGTTGCTTCAACTTGAAAAAATGGCACAGGCCCGAATGCGTTTTTCAAGTTTGCGGTCGCATGGTTTGACTTCTGATTCAGAGCCGACTTCATTATCAGGACTGCCAGCCATTGCAATGAGTACTTATTGCGCCCTGCCCTTGTTCTTTGGGTTTGTGTTACCCGTGCTGTTGATGTTGAGACCCTTGATGGCCTCTGACCTTGATGTGCCATGGGCTCGATTCATCGATTGGGCATTGAACAGTCTTCGATTGGGGCTCATGACAGCATTGCTTGCCGTGACTTTGGCGCTGGTGTTGTCATTCAGTTTAAGAACCAAGAAAGACATCGCCACCAGCATGGCAACAGGTCTGATTGGGCTGGGTTATGCCGTCCCAGGGGCGGTGGTCGTGGTAGGTTTGCTATTGCCCGTCACTTGGCAACAACAGCATTGGCCAAATTCCCAACTTGGTTTTTGGCTGACCGCAACAGTGCTAGGGCTGATTTGGGCCTACATGATTCGATTTTGTGCCGTGGCCCTGCAAACAGTACAAAGTGCTTACACGCGGATTCCCCAGAGCCTAGATGAGCGGCCACACTGCTGGTTTTTGTAGATGTAATGAAAGAGCTTCCTGCCACCTTGGTGTTACGACCCTTCAATACAGACACACTCGCCGTGATGGCTTACCAACTTGCAAGAGACGAGCGCTTGGGTGAAGCTGCATTGCCCAGTTTGGCTTTGGTTGTGGTGGGCTTGTTGCCCGTCATGTATCTCAGTCGCGCCATGAAAAAATCGACAGCTGCTTGATGTTCTAATGTTCAATCATCCTCTGTTTAGGACGCCCATCCTCCGCTGACAGGAAAAACTTGGCCCACAAAGCATGCTGCTTGATCGCTGCACAAATACGCTGCAAAAGCGGCATCTTCTTCACCGCTGACCAATCGCCCCAAGGGAACCTCTCTTCGAAGACGATCCTGAAATTTGGGATTGGCTTGAATCTCAGCACCGTAATAGGTAGGGTTTTCTACAAAATTCTGCGCAATGGCATTGAAACGAATGCCTTGCGAGGCGATCTCTAATCCGACTGATTTGACATAGGCAAGTTGTGCACCTCGAGCAGCACTGTAACTGCCGGTGCGTTTCTGTCCTTTCAGCGCCGCAGCGCTGCCCATCAATAAAATGCACCCTTGACGGCGTTCAAGCATCTGCGGCAATACTGCAGCAACCAATCTAGGCATGGGATCCACCAAGTGCGCAAACACATTTCGCCACTCGTCATCTTGAATGTCTACTGCGGGCGTGCTGGGTGCAGGCAATGCAAGATGCAAAAGCAATATATCAATATGCCCCGCGCTTTGGACTAACTGTTGTGGAAGTGAAGGATCTTGGTTCAAGGGGCGATCATCTGCGATCACTTCAGCGCCTTGGTTTTGAAACATTCTGAGCAATGCAGGGCCCATGAAATCAGTGGCTTGTGTCAATAAAACGCGCTTGCCATCCAGTAGATTGGTATTCATTTATTTTCTCGCAATTACTCAAAGTCTCTTTAATCTGTTGGTGCTGTGACCCCATGACGATTTTGTCGCCCACGCAGTTTGTGCGCAGTGCTGCCTGATTGCGCATGTGAACTCTGATTTGTGGGCTCACCTCCTAATGGCAAGCGTTCTTGCGCCAAACATTTTGGTCGTGCCCGCGCACCACTTGCCAAATAGTCTTGAAGCAGCGATGTTCGAACAGACGATGAATTCATCTCTCTCACCACTGTCAAATAATGAAAGACAGCGTCCACCAAATCCTCTGGTGTCAGCCCATGTGTCTTACC
>RFVJ01000162.1 GCA_009928125.1 Betaproteobacteria bacterium | reverse complement strand
CTTTGTGAATTGAGATAACCAAATGCAAAAGGTTTGCCGGGCTTCATCGAGATTTGCCACAGATTCAAACCACCCAATGCTTCGACGGCTGGTTTGACATGATCTTCTTCACCCACTGACACACCGCCACTGGTCAAAATCAAATCATGGTTGTCAGCAGCAGCCTTCATCACTTGAAGGGTTGAACTCAAATTGTCCGGCACGATACCCAAATCTGTCACATCACAGCCTGCACGAACCAACAAGGCGCGAAGGAAAAATCGGTTGGAGTTGTAGATGGCGCCAGGCCTCATGTTGTGCGGCTCAACTTCGCCCGGCATGACCAATTCATCGCCCGTCGAAAACAAGGCCACACGTGGGCGGCGAACCACATTGACCTGGGCCACACCAATGCTGGCTGCCAAACCCAATGCAGCTGGATCTAGACGCTTGCCTTTGGGCAGCACAACAGCGCCACGGGTCACATCTTCGCCACTTTGCCGGATCCATTGGCCCTTGCTGGGAATCACTTGGACAGCGACTTCAGGGACTGCAGTGGATGAATCGAGTTGGGTGTCCTCTTGCATCACAACCGCATTGGCACCTGGCGGGACAGGTGCACCCGTAAAGATACGCGCTGCCTCACCTGCTTGAAGCGCCTGCCCGTTGTGCCCTGCAGGAATGCGTTGCGTGACTTTCAAGCGTGTACCAGCAACTGGCACATCCTCGAGGCGAATGGCGTAGCCATCCATCGAAGAGTTGTCTTGGGGAGGCACCTGCAGTTGCGACACCAGCGATTCAGCCAAAACCCGGCCATCAGCCTCAAAGATTGGAACCGACTGGTGTTCAGGAATGACAGAAGCCGCCTTCAAAACATGGCCCAAGGCCTCGTCCAAGGTCATCAGGGGTGGGCGTTTGTTCGCGTTGTCGGTGACCATTTGGATCAGTCGCAGTGTTGCTCAATGTACTGTTTGACGGCGTCGACAGACTTGGGCATCACTTGAACTCGCTTGGGCAAAGCCTCAATGCCCTCAAACTTGGCTGGACGGTTGGGTTCACGGCCCAAGGCTTCCACCAAGGTGGCGGCAAACTTGATGGGCAATGCCGTTTCCAAAACCAGCATGTGAATGCCTGGTTTGGCCAGCGGCACTGCCACTTTCAAGCCATCGGCTGTGTGCGTGTCAATCATGATGTGATTGTCCGCAAAAACCTCTTGGATGGTTTTGAGTCGATCGGCATGGGTGCTCTTACCGCTGACAAATCCAAATTGTGTTTTGGCCGCAGCAAACAAGGGGTCATGGCCTAAATCAAATTGACCTTTTTGATTCAATTGGTCGTAGAACAATTCTTTGGTTCGACCCGCATCGCGATGGAGCAAATCAAACACAAACCGTTCAAAGTTGCTGGCCTTGGAAATGTCCATGGAGGGACTGGACGTTTCGTGGGTATCGGCCGTGCCTCGCACGCGATAGACACCCGTTCTGAAGAATTCGTCGAGCACATCGTTTTCGTTGGTGGCCACAACCAATTGGTCAATGGGCAAGCCCATCATGCGCGCCACATGACCGGCACACACGTTGCCAAAATTGCCACTGGGTACACTGAAGCTGACCTTCTGCGAGTTGTCCTGTGTCGCTTGGAAGTAACCCGCAAAGTAGTACACCCTCATGCGACCTTGTGGGCTGGTCATGAACACACGCACACCCTTCTTGCCACGCATGGCGTATTCTGCCGCGCTGCCCGTGTCGCCGGAAGTTGCACCCAAAATGTTCAACTCGGCATTGCGGCGCGCCAACTCGTATTCAAACAAGTTGCCCAGCAGTTGCATGGCCATGTCTTTGAATGCCAAGGTTGGGCCATTTGACAAGGCTTCTAAACTCACTTGTGCGCCGGGGGCAGCCTTGGTTTTGAGGGGTTTCAAAGGCACAATTTCGCTTGTACCGAAAGCGGCCTCTGTGTAGGTCTTTTGGCAAAGGGCTTCCAGATCATTGGGAGGGATGTCGTCAATGTACAGAGACAGCACCTCGAACGCCAATGCAGCATAGCCTTTGTTTTGCCAAACTTGGCGCAAATGAGTCAGGTTCTCTGATGAAATTTGTGGGTACGTTTCAGGCAAATACAAACCGCCGTCTGGCGCCAAGCCTTCTAACAATATTTCACAAAAACGTTTGCGATCAGCATGACCGCGTGTAGACAAGTAGCGCATCAGTTCAGTTCTTCTTTGATTGCTCATGGCATTGGGTTGGAAAGCCAAATGGGGAACACGGTTCAAGGGGTCGGCTGTGTGCAAGCGCGTGATATCGACCAAATCGGCGATCACCGCACTGGCTGTGGGCTCAGATCCTGCGCCCTTGCCATAGTAAAGCGTGGTGCCAACAGCATCGCCCTGGACCATGACGGCATTCATTGCGCCTTCAACATTGGCAATCAGGCGTTGCGTAGGAACCAAACTGGGGTGCACACGCAATTCAACGCCTGCTCCAGTGCGCTTGGCAATCCCCAGCAATTTGATGCGGTACCCCAATTGCTCTGCATATTTGATATCGGCCGCACCCAGTTGGGTGATGCCCTCAACATAGGCTTTGTCGAATTGAACAGGGATGCCAAAAGCCAAAGCACTCATGAGTGTGGCTTTGTGAGCTGCATCGACACCTTCAATGTCAAAAGTCGGATCGGCTTCTGCATAGCCCAGCCTTTGCGCTTCCTTGAGCACAACATCAAAGTCCAAGCCCTTTTCACGCATCTCAGACAAAATGAAATTGGTGGTCCCATTGATGATGCCAGCCACCCACTGAATGCTGTTGGCCGTCAATCCTTCGCGCAGGGCTTTGATGATGGGAATGCCGCCCGCTACGGCTGCCTCAAAAGCCACCATCACACCCTTGGCATGCGCAGCTGCAAAAATTTCAGTGCCATGAACGGCCAACAATGCTTTGTTGGCTGTCACCACGTGTTTGCCTGCGGCAATGGCTTCAAGCACCAAGGCTTTGGCAATGCCGTAGCCCCCGATCAGTTCAACCACAATGTCAATATCGGGGTTGGCAATGATCTGGCGCGCATCGTTCACCACTTTCACATGATCACCACACAGCGCTTGGGCTTTGGCCACATCCAAATCAGCGACCATGGTGACCTCAATGCCTCGGCCAGCACGACGTTTGATTTCTTCTTGATTGCGCAGAAGCACATTGAAGGTGCCGCTGCCAACTGTGCCCATGCCCAACAGGCCAACTTGAATAGGATTCATAACTTTCTCACTTAAACCGCAGTACCAAAACGCAAACGCGCTTTTTCTAGAAACTTGGCCATTCTTGCGATGGCCTCACGCAAATCGTCCAAATGCGGTAAAAACACAATTCGGAAATGATCGGGTTCAGACCAATTGAAACCGGTTCCCTGAACCAACATCACTTTGGTCTCCTGCAACATCTCCAAGAAAAACTGTTGATCATCTTGGATCGGGTAAATTTTGGGATCAAGTTTAGGGAACATGTAAAGCGCAGCGCTGGGCTTCACACACGTCACGCCAGGAATGGCCGTGATCAACTCATAAGCGAGGTCTCTTTGCTTGCGCAAACGTCCCCCTTCGTTCACCAATTCATTGATACTTTGGTGACCCCCCAAGGCTGTTTGAATGGCCCACTGTCCAGGCACATTGGCACACAAGCGCATGTTGGACAGCATGTTCAAACCCTCGATGTAGTCTTTGGCGGGACGCTTGTCACCCGTTAGAAACATCCATCCCGCGCGGTACCCGCAAGACCTGTAACTTTTTGACAAAGAATTGAAGGTGATGGTGAGGACGTCTTGACTGAGGCTGGCGATGGGCGTGTGTTTGACGCCGTCGTACAAAACCTTGTCATAGACCTCATCTGCAAAAATCACCAACCCATGTTCACGTGCAATTGCAACAATGCCCTTTAACAATTCATCAGAGTAAAGAGCCCCCGTTGGGTTGTTGGGATTGATCACCACAATGCCTTTGGTTTTGGCTGTGATCTTGCCGCGAATGTCATCCAAGTTGGGCATCCAGCCCTTGGACTCATCACACAGGTAATGAACAGGCGTACCACCTGACAGGCTGGCTGCAGCCGTCCACAGGGGATAGTCCGGCGCTGGCAACAAGAGCTCGTCACCGTTGTCAAGCAAGGCATTGGTGGCCATGACAATCAGTTCACTGGCGCCATTGCCCAAATAAATGTCATCCAACATGACGCCCTTGATGCCCTGTTTTTGGGTTTCATGCATGACCGCTTTGCGTGCGGCAAAAATTCCCTTGCTGTCCGAATATCCCGCTGAATTGGGCAGGTTGCGAATCATGTCTTGCTGAATTTCTTCGGGCGCATCAAAGCCAAACACCGCCAAGTTACCGATGTTCAATTTGATGATTTTGTGGCCCTCTTCTTCCATTTGTCGGGCGCGGTCCATGATGGGGCCGCGAATGTCATAACAAACGTTGGCAAGCTTGGCTGATTTTTGGATCGTTTTCAAAATCCCTCCGAGGGGTGTTGGCGCTGGGGAAAACCTATAATTTGACCACAGAACTGGCCCTTTTTAAGAAACTCTACCGCATGAAACTCCATCCTGATGCCAGCAACGCTTTTTCAATTCAAAGCTACAGCGATGAGGGCGTTGTCGTCAACGGAAAACTGCAAACAGGCCCGATGAAATTGTGTGCTGTTCAAGGGCCCGAAGCTTGGTCTGCCACTTCTTTTGCCGAGCTGACCCAAGAATCCTTTGATGAATTGCTAGGCTACAGACCGGAATTGGTCATTTTTGGCAGCGGCCAGCGCCTCAGATTCCCCTCCCCCAAGTTGCTACAAGGCCTGATTCGCCAAGGCATTGGGGTCGAAACCATGGACAGCGGGGCTGCCTGCCGAACCTTCAATGTGCTGGCCGGAGAGGGGCGGCACGTCGTTTTGGCTTATCTGCCGCTGGGTCAACCCTGATTGGGCGGTTTTCAGGGTTTTTG
>RFVJ01000161.1 GCA_009928125.1 Betaproteobacteria bacterium | reverse complement strand
AAGAAGCTTGGAACTTGTGCATGAGCTTGGCAGCGCAAAAAGATTTGAAAGCCTTGCTCAAGAGCTTGACCCAGTAAGCTGGCAAAACCCCATCCCGAAGTTACTTGCCTCGGGATTTTTTTTCGCAAAACGGAGACACACATGAAACGCATGGTTGGTTTGAAAGCGGCTTTGGCATTGTCGATGGCATGCTGGAGCCTGTCCCCTGTGTTGGCACAAAACGCTGCAGCCCCTGCGCCCTACCCCGTGAGCCGCGTGACCTTGGTCACGCACTCCAGTCCAGGCGGCGGCACCGACGTTTTTTTGCGCGAATTGAGCAAGCATTTAAGCGGCGTGATGAAAACCAATTTTGCGGTAGAAAACATTCGCGGTGGCAGTGGCGCCAAAGCTTTGGCGCATGTGGCCAAGGCAGCACCAGATGGTGCGATGTTTTATGGCACCACACCGACCTACATTCAAACCACCTTGCTCTCTAAACCCAGCGTGGGTTATGACGGTTTGGATCCGATGTTGATTGTGTTCATTGACCCCGAAGTGGTGTTCACTCGTGCTGATTCACCCTATAAATCTTTACAGGATGTGATGGCATTTGCCAAAGCCAATCCAGGCAAGTCGCGTTGGGGCGCCGCCAATCCTGCATCGCTGGAGCGCATTGGCATGGAAAAGTTGGCGCGTGCAGCCAATGTCAAAGTACCCATCGTGAGTCACGAGGGTGGGGGTGACATGATGATTGGGGTGCTCAATGGCACGTACGACATTGGGATTGGTGAGATTCAAGAATTGCAAGGGCAATTGGAAGCCGGCAAAGTGCGTTTGTTGGCAACCTTGTCCGAAAAACGCTTGGCCGGGTTGCCCCAGTTGCCAACTGCCAAAGAGCAAGGCTATGACGTGGTGATTCGCAAATTCCGTGGCATCGCCAGTCCCAAGGGTGTGCCCGACAGTGTCGCCAAAGCATGGGAAGATGGCGTGCGCAAAGTGCTGGAGTTGCCTGCCTACAAAGCCGAGTACACCAAAGACAATTTGACCCCCATGCTGTTGGGTCGCGAAGCCGCCCGCAAGTTCACTGCCGATGTGGCGGCTGAAACAGCGGCGTCGTTCAAAGAAATGGGATTGCTCAAATGAATGACGCATGGGTGGACCGAGTCTCTGGTGGACTTGGCATGCTGCTGGCCGCCGGTTACATCGCAGCGGCGCAATCGATTGAGGACAGTTTGTTGGCCGATGCGGTCGGCGCAGCAGGCGTGCCCACCGGTGTGGGCGTGGTGCTGTGGACCGCCTCTCTTTTTCTGTTTCTCAAGTCTTTCAAATCCAAAGCGGGCATGTTGCAGGAAGCAGAGGACGGACCCACCGAAGGTGGCAGCCCACATCCGCACGCCATGGCGTTGGGCTTGCTGTTGATTTTGGCGGCCTATGTTTTCTTGTTGCCTCTTTTGGGTTATGTCGTGTCGGTTGGTTTGTTGGTCGGCGCCGCCGCATGGTTCGCAGGTGCAAGGCGATACACCACCTTGCTAGGGTGCGCAGTTTTGGCAGGCCCCTTTCTGTGGCTGGTCTTCGACTGGACGCTCGAAATTAGATTGCCCGTCGGCCTGTGGCCCATGTGGTTGGGGAAATAAGCATGGACAGTTTTTTGACGGCGATGTCCAACCTGGCTTCAGGTTGGATCATTTTGTCTGCTTTTGCTGGTGTGTTGTGGGGCATTTTTGGCGGTGCATTGCCGGGTATTTCGCCCTCGATTGCCATGGCTTTGTTGTTGCCGTTTACCGTTGGCATGGAAGCGACCAACGCCTTGGTGTTGCTGGCCAGCGTTTACGTCGGCGCTGAATATGGTGGCTCTATTCCTGCTATTTTGATTCGCACGCCTGGCACCAATTCGGCTTCAGCCACGGTGATCGATGGTTACGAAATGGCCAAACAAGGTCGCGCTGGCGAAGCTTTGGGCATCTCCCTGATGTCGGGTTTGGTGGGGGGCTTGTTTGGTTTGGCGGTGCTGGTTTTGTGCACCGAGAGTTTGGCCAAAGTGGCTTTGGCATTTACACCTGCAGCGTATTTTTCTTTGGGCATATTGGGTCTCTCGGTCATCGCAGGTTTGTCTGGCGGCTCTTTGATGCGCGGATTGATCGCGGCATGCATCGGTTTGATGATTGCCTTCATCGGCAGCGACCCAGTGTCAGGCGTGCAACGCTTCACGTGGGGTTCGGAAGATTTGTTGGACGGTGTGAAGCCCATCCTGGTCATGGTGGGCTTGTTTGCCGTGACAGAAATGCTGGTGCAAATTGGTGAGCCGGCTTGGGCCAATGGTGGCAATGCTTCGACGAAACTGAAGCTGCCCAATTGGGCCATGACCAAGCGCTTGATCAAACCGCAATCCATTGGCGCAGTGATTGGCACTGTGGAGGGCGTGACGCCTGGCGCGGGTGGCACCATTGCAGCCTTCATGGCTTACTCGGAAGCCAAGCGCTGGTCCAAACACCCTGAAGAATTTGGCAAAGGATCACCAGAAGGTGTGGCTGCGCCAGAGTCTGCCAACAATGTGGTCACCGCCACAGCCTTGGTGCCACTGCTCAGCTTGGGCATTCCAGGCTCTAACTCCGCTGCGATTTTGTTGGGTGGATTTTTGATTCATGGCTTGCAACCGGGTCCCATGCTGTTTCAAAAAGCACCCGAAGTGGTTTACGGTTTGTACGGTGGTTTGTTCATCGCCAACATCGCGATGCTGTTGATCGGCTTGGTGATTTTGTCGCCATGCATGTGGTTGGTGAACCGTCCCAAACCCTATTTGATCGCCTTCATTTTGGCCTTGGTGATGTCGGGTGTGTATGCCATTCACCAAAGCATTTTTGAATGCGGCTTGGTTTGCTCGGTTTGGCCTTGGTGCTGACTTTGTACACCGCATGGAAAGAATTCACCGACAGACAACAGGCCAAAGGCTAAACAATGACAGTTGACAAAAACAAAGCCACGATTGCGGCACAGTTGGCGGCGGGCATTGTGCGCGCGCATCCAGAAAACGAAACATTGGGCCAGCAAGTGGGCCAGCGTTTGATCTTGGACGTGGCGGGCATTTGCATTGCGGCGCGACATGAAACTTATGTCAAAGCCGCGCTCAGTTCGTTTGAACAAGACGGCCATTGCACGGTGTTTGGTTTCTCGCAAAAGTGCGGCGTTGAAGGTGCAGCCTTTGTGAATGGCATTGCAGCGCACGGCGAAGACTTTGACGACACATACGAAGGCGGTCCTGTGCATGCGGGCGTGGTCATCGTGCCGGCTTTGTTGGCGGCTGCAGAGCGTCATGCTTTGTCGGGCGCGCAATTGCTGCGCGGTGTGGCCATGGGCGTCGAAGTGATGTGCCGTTTGTGTGCAGTGGCACCTACGCGTGTGCACAAAGCCGGTTTCCACCCCACTGCCATTTTTGGTGTGATGGGCGGTGTGGCGGGTTTGGGCGCTGCACTCAATTTGACAGAAGAACAGTTGGTCAATGCTTTTGGCATTGCCGGCAGCATGGCGGGCGGCATCATTGAGTATTTGGCCGATGGTTCTTGGACCAAGCGCATGCACCCCGGATGGGCAGCGCAATCGGCCTACCGCGCGGTGCGCATGGCGCAAGCCGGCTTCAAAGGCCCCGCCACTGTGTTTGAAGGCCACCATGGTTTGTTCCATGGTTTTGCCAATACCACCGATGGCAATTTTGACGCCATGATGAAAGATTTTGGCCAGTCTTGGATTTGGACCACCATCGCATTCAAGCCTTACGCTTGCGGCACCATGGCGCATCCCTTCATTGATTGTGCGCGTTTGATTCGTCAAGATTTGGCCAAGCAAAACGTCGCCTTGAGTGAGATTGATCGCATCGAATGCGACACCGCGGAAGGCATTGTGCATCGCTTGTGGGAACCCTTGTCGCTCAAGCATTCACCACCCAATGCGTATGCGGCCAAGTTCAGCATTCCTTACGCCATCGCGGCCGGCTTGATGTTGGACGATGCAGGCTTAGAGGCCTATACCGAAGAGGTCGTGCAAGGTGCCGACATTCGCGCGCTGGCCGCCAAGGTGAGTTACATCGTTGACCCTCAGAACCCCTATCCCAAACAGTTCACGGGCCATGTGCGCGTGCATCTGAAAAACGGGCAAGTGTTAGAGCAGCGCCAGGGTTTCTTCAAAGGGGGGGTGGACCATCCCATGTCCGATGCAGACCTGTTGCAGAAATTCAAAGCGAATTGCAAATTTGGTGGCTTGGATGCCGATCAAACGCAAAGCATTTTGTCGCAAGTCCAGGGCATGTTCCAAGCAGGCACCGTGTCCTTGAGCAGCTTGTCTGTGAATTAATCCCACCGCAGCGAATGGGCCCTATTGGAAACAAACATGACAACTCTGAAACCTGATCAGAAAGTGGCCTTGGTCACGGGCGCGGGTCGCAACATTGGACGCGCGATCGCGCACACCCTGGCCAAGCAAGGTTTTGCAGTGGCCATCAATGTGCGGGCATCAGTGAGCGAAGGCCAAGCGGTGGTCGATGAACTTTTGAGCATGGGCACAAAGCACTTGGGGTCGCTTGGATGTGGTGGTCAACAATGCCGCCATTCGCCGCGAAGCACCCATTGACCAAGTGTCCGTCGAAGATTGGCGCAACACCTTGGCCGTGGTGTTGGATGGCGCGTTTTATTGCAGTCAAGCCGCGCTGCCGATGCTGCGTCAATCCCCCATGGGCGCCGTGATCAACATCGGCGGCCTCACTGCACACACTGGTGCCATGAACCGCCCGCATGTGGTCACAGCCAAATCAGGTTTGGTGGGTTTGACCCGCGCCTTGGCGCATGACTTGGCGCCCAGCATCACAGTCAACTGTGTATCGCCCGGCATGATCTCTACCCAACGCAACAGCGGTACTGCTTCGGCCGAACCCAACCATCACGCCAAGCACCATCCCTTGATGGACCGCCGCGGTACGGCTGACGAAGTGGCGGCCATGGTGGCGTTTTTGGCAAGCGATCA
>RFVJ01000017.1 GCA_009928125.1 Betaproteobacteria bacterium | reverse complement strand
CCAACCCACGGGCGTGGGCGGTGAAATTCAACTGACCGATGCCATTGCACGCTTGAAAGCGCGCGAGGCTGTGTACGCTTTCCAGTACGAAGGCAAACGCTACGACTGCGGCAGCAAAGAAGGCTTCTTGGAAGCCACTGTGGAATTGGCTTTGGCGCATCCACAAGTGGGCGAGTCTTTCCGGCAATACCTCAAAACACTGAGCCTCTGAAACTGCATCGCCTCTCAGAAAACAAGCTTCACAATATGAAGCTGGATTTCAGCGGCGCTTCATCCAAATCAAAAAGCGTTCACCCTCTGTTTCTTGGGCCATCAACTCATTGCCCGTTTGTCTGGCAAAGGCTTCAAAGTCTCGCAAGGCGCCTGGATCGGTGGCAAGCACTTTGAGCACTTGACCCGATGTCATGGCTGTCAAGGACTTCTTGGCTTTCAAAATAGGCAAGGGGCAATTCAAACCACAGGTGTCCAGTTCAACGTCAAACGACAAGCTCATTTTGTAATCTCTTCCTTCATCATGTCAATTCACGATTCCGAAGTGCGGCCTTGCGCATCTCGCTCTTCCCACGTCATGAACTTGGGTTCAATGCCGATGCTGCGCAGCCAATCGCCCAACGCATAACCTGTGCCCGCTGGCCAGCACACCAACTCATCAAAATTGAACATCTTGTATTCTGCCAACTCAGGAGACAAACGCACTGTGCCTGACGCGACGGCGTGATAAGCAATGATGACCTGGTTCATGCGCTGGAAGTCGTAGACGCCAATGAGTTTGAGTGCACTGACTTGCAAGTTGGTTTCTTCGGCAATCTCACGCGTGATGCCTTCTTCTGGTGTTTCACCCGCTTCCATGAAGCCGGTGATCAACGCAAATTTTCGGCCCGTCCAAGCGGCGTTACGTGCCAGCAAAATTTGATTGCCCACTTGCACAATGCCAGCCAACACCGGCGTGGGATTGTTCCAATGCGTGAAACTGCACTCGGTACAACGCAAACGTAATTTTTCACCGCCATCTTCCATTTGCGGCAACCACGACAGCGGCGCACCGCAGCAAGGGCAAAAGCGATAGTCGGTCATGCAGGGAAGACTCCGGTGGAGAGGTAACGATCACCGCGATCGCACACAATGAAAACGATGGTGGCATGGCTTTCGCGGGCAGCGATTTGCTGCGCCACCCAGCAGGCGCCCGCCGCCGAAATGCCGGCAAACAAGCCTTCTTCACGGGCCATCTGTCGGCAGGTGTCCTCTGCATCGTCTTGGCTGACATAGATCAGTTCGTCAACGTTGCTTGGATTGTAAATTTTGGGCAAATACGCTTCGGGCCATTTGCGAATACCTGGAATGCGCGAGCCCTCGCTGGGTTGTGCGCCCACAATCTGAACCTTGGGATTCTTCTCTTTCAAAAACTGCGACACCCCCGTGATGGTGCCGGTGGTGCCCATGGCACTCACAAAATGCGTGACACGACCTTCGGTTTGGGCCCAGATTTCGGGGCCTGTGGTTTCGTAATGAATGCGCGGATTGTCTGGGTTGGCAAACTGATCCAAGATGCGCCCCTTGCCCTGCGCAGCCATGTTATCGGCCAAATCGCGGGCGTACTCCATGCCACCACTCTTGGGTGTCAAAATCAGTTCAGCACCGAAGGCCTTCATGGTTTGCGCACGTTCAATCGACAGGTCTTCGGGCATGATCAAAATCATGCGGTAACCTTTGATGGCAGCGGCCATGGCCAAGGCAATGCCGGTATTACCGGAGGTGGCTTCGATGAGGGTGTCGCCGGGCTTGATTTCGCCGCGCTCTTCAGCACGCTTGATCATGGACAGTGCAGGACGGTCTTTGACCGAGCCTGCAGGGTTGTTGCCTTCAAGTTTGCCCAAAATCACATTGCCTTTGGGGGCCATCAACTCGGCGGACATGCGTTGCAACCTCACCAGGGGAGTGTTGCCAATGGAATCGTCAAGGGTTGGGTAGCTCATTTCCGCATTATCCTTCGAACATCGAAGCCTTGTCTTTTCGTCAGAATCAGGCTTTGCCCCTATTTTTCATCTTTTGAAGGAAGCGACATGCCAAGACACATTTTGAACGAAACCCACATTCACCCTGCCATTCAAAGCTTCATTGCTGACCATCATCGTGACGTGGTGGAAGAAGTACAGGCAACCCTCACTCAGCATCGCGTGGTCGTGGTGGGCATGCGCCAAAATCCCGTTTGCAAAGCCGTACGCAAACGACTTTCTGATGCTCAGATCCAACATCGATATTTGGAATACGGCAGTTATTTCAGTGATTGGCGCAAACGCAATGCCCTCAAATTATGGACCGGTTGGCCCACCTTTCCCATGGTGTTTGTGGATGGCGTCTTGGTGGGTGGCGACAGCAATGTCAAAGATTTACTCACATCCGGTGAACTTCGCTGAAAGGCAGAACTTCCCGCCCAATTCACATACATCCGAAAAGGTTAAAGAGATTCCATAAAAATCTGACCTTTGAGTCAATCACTATAAAAATACCAACAAGATCATGCTGCACAACTTCATGGACCCAGCCATCTTGTTTTTTCTGTTTGGCGTGGGAGCCGGCCTGGTCAAGTCGAACTTGGAAATCCCAGCCCCAATCTCTAAATTTTTATCGCTCTACCTTCTGATGGCACTGGGCCTCAAAGGCGGTTTTGCCTTGGCACAGTCGGGTCTGACGCTCGAGGTGGCCAAAGGCTTAGGCGCTGCGCTGATGCTGGCCCTCCTCATTCCATTGGTGGGTTACCAAGTGCTTCAAAAACTAACAGGTCCTTTCGACGCTGCGGCGATTGCCGCAACTTTTGGATCTGTCAGTGCCGTCACCTTCATCACCAGTGTTCAATTTTTGGATGGTCAACAGGTGCCCTACTCGGGCCATATGTCAGCCGCCATGGCCGTGATGGAATCGCCAGCTATTTTGTTGGCAGTTTTTTGGGTCAATGCGGTGCGTTCGCAGTCGAAGCAAACATCGACAGGAGAAGGTCACAGCCTTCGCCAAACCCTGCATGAATCCTTGACCGATGGCGCTCAACTTCTCCTGCTGGGCGCCATGTTGGTGGGCGTTTTGTCGGGTGACAGAGGCAAAGCAATGATGGCACCGTTTTCTGTGGACCTGTTCAAAGGCATGCTTGCCTTTTTCTTGCTCGACATGGGGTTGACCACTGCAAAGAATTTTCCCAATCTCAAGGGTCAGTCACCTTGGCTCATGGCTTATGCCACTTTGGGGCCTTTGATCCACAGTGGCGCGGCCTTGTTGCTGGGAGTGGCACTTCAAATGTCTTTGGGTGACACCTTCCTCCTGATGGTGCTGGCTGCCAGTGCGTCTTACATTGCTGTGCCCGCCGCTTTGAAATTGGCCATTCCGGAAGCTTCGCCCACCCTGTACCTTGGCTTGTCATTGGGCCTCACGTTTCCGCTGAACATCATTCTGGGAATTCCGTTTTACTTTCACGTTGCGCAAAAGTTTGTGTCTTGAACATCGATGACATGGCACACACCCTCGCATTTCTAACCTGTCACCACAAAGATGAGGCTGTTCAATCAGCTCTGGCAACTTGTGGTTTTGAGATCGTTCTTTACGATGCTTTCAACACCGACAGCTTGGGTACCTTCACCAACGAGAAAGCCCGCGAATTAACCCAACTGCAAACGGCATTGAAGAAAGCGCAGTTGGCTTGTGAATTGACAGGCCATTCTTTTGGATTGGGCAGTGAAGGCGCATTTGGCCCCCATCCCCAAGTTCATCTTCTGCCTTGGAATTACGAAGTATTGGCCTTCTGGGACGTTGCACATCAGCATGCCATCTACGCTGTGCACGGCACCGCCGAAACCAATTTCGCGTCACAAAGCGTCACTTCTCTTGAAGAGGCCAATGCATTTGCCCAACAATCGCAATTTCCAAGTCATGGCCTGATTGTGGGAAGCCCTTCAGATTCATTTTTTCAAAAGGGTATTCAAGATGCGAGTGCCTTTCAAGATCTGGTAAAGCATGCCCTGAGCCTCTCTTCTTCTGTGTGGATTGAAACTGACATGCGCGCCCACATGAATCCCACACGCATGAAAGTCATTGCACAAACTGCGGACAAACTTCAGGTGCTTTTGTCTTCACATTGCCCTCAATGCAAACGACCTGGATTCGGTCTCACCCAACACATTGCAGGGGCCTTGTGCAAAACATGCCACAGCCCGACGCGACTGCCCAAAGCTGAGCAATGGTCTTGCGCCAAATGCGACTTCACGGAAATCAAAGAACTCAACACTTGGGCTTCAGCCGCACAGTGTGATGTCTGCAACCCTTAGAAGTCTGCGAAGGCGGCTCACTGAAATTCAAATCTGTGACGGACGGGCATTTGCCTCTTCAGATTCCTCTGAAAACGTTTGCTCCCTGAGCAATTCATAGCGTTGCTGCCTTTGCGCTTGCACCATTCGAATCACGCGCTTCATTGGAACGCCCATCAAAGCCAATGCGTGAGTCGCCAGCATCAGCGACCCCTCCACCGATTCAGGAACGACTTCTGTTGCGCCTGCGGCTTGAAATTTTTCTAAATCGCGGTCATCTCGGGTCCGCACCACCACAGGTACTTGGGGTGCGTGCTCTTGGGTCAGCGCAACCACGCGCAAAGAGGAGGCATTGTCAAGGTAGGTCACCACCACAGCGCTGGCTCTGGCCAATCCCACTGCCATCAGTGACTGTAATCTGGCCGCGTCGCCAAATGCCACATGATCCCCTTGCGCCAAGGCGCCATTGACACGATCGGGGTCGAGGTCAAGGGCCATGTAGGGAATGTTTTCCGCTTTCAGCAATTTGGCCAAATTTTGACCACACCTGCCATAGCCACAAATGATGACATGGTGTTCTGTACGGATGCTTTGCTGTGCCATCTGGGTCATTTGCAAAGATTGCTGGAGCCAATCGCTGCTGACCCATTTCATGACCCATTGGTTGGCATTCATCACAATGAAAGGTGTGGCCAACATGGACAGCACCATGCTGGCCAGCACAGGGTTGAACCAATCAGCAGGAATGAGTTGATTTTGATTGCCCAAGGTCAACAACACAAAGCCAAATTCACCGGCTTGCGCCAAATACAAACCCGTCCTGAGAGATACGCCTTCACTGGCACCACTCAGCCTTGTCAATGCCGCAATGAGCAAGAACTTGAAGGCCACTGGCACCGTGACCAGCAGCAACACAAATCCCCAACGATCCCAAACAATCCGCCAATCAAGCATCATGCCAATGGTGATGAAGAACAGGCCCAGCAATACATCATGAAAAGGCTTGATGTCGGTTTCAACTTGGTGCTTGAATTCGGTTTCAGAAATCAACATACCGGCCACAAAGGCGCCCAACGCCAAACTCAATCCCGCCATTTCGGTCAGCCATGCCAAACCCAGCGTGGTAAGCAAGATGTTCAGCACAAACAACTCTTGGCTTTGCCGCCTGGCCACCAAAGTCAACCAGGCATGCATCACCCGCTGACCGCCCGTTAAAAGGAGTGCCAACAACAAGGTGGCTTTGATGCCTGCAAACATCAAGGACATGGCCATTTGCTCAGGCGCCGAACCCAAAGCGGGAATGAGGACCAACAAGGGCACCACGGCCAAGTCCTGAAACAACAAGACACCCACCACACGCTTGCCATGCTCAGAATCAAGCTCTAAGCGGTCCACCACCAGCTTGATCACAATGGCTGTGCTGCTCATGGCCAAGGCGCCCGACAAGGCCAAGGCCGTTTGCCAACGCATTTGCCAAATCGATGGCGCCATGATCGCCAAAAACATCGATCCCAAGGTGACGCAAACCATGGTGAGGATGACTTGCATGGAGCCTAGGCCAAAAACATGACGACGCATGCTTTTAAGTTTGGGCAAGTTGAACTCCAAGCCGATGACGAACATCAGGAACACAACGCCAAACTCGGCCAAATGGCGAATGCCTTCAGAATCTTGGGCAAGTGCCAGCGCATTGGGACCAATGACCACGCCGACCGCCAAATAGCCCAACATGGGTGGCAATTTGAAAAATCGACAAGCAGCCACCCCCAGCACTGCGGCAAGGAGGTAAAGCAGGGTTAAGTCCAAGGAGCTCATTGCGCTATGCTAACCACTAGATATAAACCTGATCAATGTCAGATTATTCGGAGGCGGTTAGAGTGACCTCCATAACCCTATTTTGGAGATCACAATGATTCAAGTCGTCATGCAAGGTGCCCTTCGTCGCTTGAAATCCAAGTTCAAATTGCCAGCGCCACCTTCGCCCAATCAACCTGCGGGCGCAGACAGGGGTCAAGGCGCAGAATCTGAAGGCAAAGACAAAACAGGGTTCATCCTGAAGTTCTTTTTGATTGCTGCGGTGGTTCTGCTCATCGTGTTCAGCAACGTCTTGCCTTAAGCTCAGAAAGCGCAGTGCTTCAGCCTTGCATGAACTTCGTCAAACGCCACTTTTTTCAATGGGCCGCCAGCCTGTTCAGCTGTTGCCTCTGGACTTCCATCGCCGTTGGACAGCCAACCCCTACCGTGCAGACTTGGCCTCAAGCCGCAACGGGTCGCATCGAACGCATGGCCAATTTCCCATCCAAGCATGTTGACGCGCGCAACATTGACATTTGGTTACCTGACAACTTTGACAGCCTCAAATCAGCCGGCCAACACTTCAACGTGATTTACATGCACGATGGTCAAATGCTATTTGATGCACGAACCACTTGGAACAAGCAAGCGTGGAACGTTGACCAGAGTCTCACCAAACTGATGAAGTCTGGGCTCATTTCACCCACCATGGTGGTGGGCATTTGGAATAACGGGCAATTTAGACACAGCGAGTACTTTCCACAAAAGTTTTTACCACTGATGCCCCAAGGCCCAAGGGACGAGCAGATTGCGCAGCGCCTCCAAGGTCAAGCGCAATCCGACGCTTACCTGCGTTTTCTGGTGGAAGAACTCAAACCCACCATTGATGAGAATTACCCCACATCGAAAAATACACGCCACAATGTCTTGATGGGCGCCAGCATGGGCGGCCTGATTTCCATTTATGCATTGAGCGAATACCCATGGGTGTTTGGTGCTGCCGCAGGATTGTCCACACACTGGATGGGGACCTATGCGCCCAACGACCACATTCCCAAGGCCGCAGCGGCGTATTTACGTGAGCGATTGCCTCCCTCGGGACTTCACAAGATTTACCAAGACCACGGTACGCTTGAATTGGATGCGCACTATGGGCCTTACCAAAAGCTTGTAGATCAGATCATGCGCGACAAAGGCTATGTTGAAATGGGACCTCAAGCCAATTACATGACGCGTGTGTTTGAAGGCAAGGGCCACAACGAACGCGCTTGGGCCGAGCGTTTGGAGGCGCCTATTTTGTTCTTGTTGGGTCGCTAGGCCGTCCACAAGCCTGTGAACTTCAGCTTTCTTTGGTCATTCACTCCAGCCATCACTTTAGAAGATACTTAGCGCATGCAAACAATTGCCCCACTCTGGCTTTGGATCACTTTCGTGGCCATTGTTTTGGTTTCTTTGTTCATTGACTTTTGGGTGTTGAAAAAACAAGGCTCTCAAGACATGAGCATGAAAGACGCTCTGCGCTGGTCCGTGGTTTGGATTGTCATGAGCTTTCTGTTCAACGGCCTTTTGTGGTGGGCCGTCAAAGACACCGCCAATTCCACCGAGCTTGCCAATGCCAAAGCACTCGAATTCCTAACAGGCTACCTGATTGAGAAGTCTTTGGCCGTCGACAATATTTTTGTCTTCTTAATGATCTTCACCTACTTTGCTGTGCCCTCGCACTTTCAAAAAAGGGTGCTCATGATCGGCATTGTGGGCGCCATTGTGTTGCGCACGGTGATGATCCTGATCGGTGGCTGGTTACTGACCCAATTTCACTGGATCCTGTATGTATTCGGTGCATTCTTGGTGCTCACTGGCATCAAGATGTGGTGGGCTGCGGGCAAAGAGCCCAGCCTGGATGACAACCCCGCCCTCAAGTTGCTGAACAAGTTGATACCGGTCAGCAAGTCTTACGACGGTGAGAAGTTTTGGACAGTCGAAAATGGTCAAAAAATTGCAACGCCACTGTTCATGGTCATCTGCTTGATTGCCATCACGGACATCATTTTTGCAGTGGACTCCATCCCCGCTATTTTTGCCATCACAGATGACGCATTCATTGTTTTGACCAGCAACGTTTTTGCAATCTTGGGACTTCGTGCCATGTACTTTTTGTTGGCCAACGTGGCCTCCAAATTCCACTTGCTCAACTATGGCTTGGCTGTCATTTTGATGTTCATTGGCACCAAAATGTGCTTGGTGGATGTTTACAAAATACCTGTTGTTGCATCTTTGGGTGTGGTGGTTGGCGTCCTTGCCGTCACCATGTGGCTGAGCGTGAAGACGGCAAAGATCGAGGATCACCAGCGCTGATGATCGGTACAAAAAAGCCGACGACCCCATGCAAAACCCGAAAAAAATATGTCATAATCGCGTTCTTCGCAATCCTGCCCGGGTGGTGAAATTGGTAGACGCAGGGGACTCAAAATCCCCCGCCGCATTTGTTTCAAATCGAATTCTTCTTCATTGCGAAATGCTCTTCTTGCTGATTCTTGCATTGGCTGCACTGTACCCCGCAGTGCACATCCTGAATGGTTGGCTGTTTGACTTTGCCACCATCAACCACCACATATCGCTGATCTATCTGCCGGCTTTTTTGCGGCTGTTCAACTTGCTCGTGCTAGGGCCCATTTATGGCACGCTCACAACTGTCCTGGGCGGCCTATTGCTCATGGGCAAATTCGATGAGTCCTTGGATTTGGCGCTGTTCAATGTGGCCTGCTCCTCGACCGGTCCATTGCTTTCACTTCTGGGTTTCAGGCTGTATTTCAAGCGAAGGATCGCCCTCACCTCTCTGAGCGACCTGACTGCGCTAACGCTCACTTACTGCGTTTGCAATTCAGTCATCCATCACCTGGCATGGCAAACTTTGGGCGCAACGCCACAGTTTGATGTGAAAGAAGCAGCTTGGATGTTCATCGGCGACTTCAATGGTGCCTTGCTGGGTGCCTATCTCATGAAAGCCATGATCGATGTGATGGAAAAGCGGGGCTTCAATTTTTCAGACTCTTCGAAGCCCAAAAACTGAGAACAATCAAAGGCAAGCTGACCGCAAATGTGGCGCGAATGCCAAAGTACTCGGCCACGCCGCCCAACAAGGGTGGGCCAATCAAAAAAATCACAAATGAAGTTTGAGCCAAGGCGGCCACATTCACAGAGGCAGGTCTGTCGGTACGCTGTGCTGCGGCAGACATGGCCAGCGGAAAAATGGCACTGGTGCCAATGCCCATCAAGGCAAAACCCAGCAATGCCACCCATTCTGCTGAAGCCCAAGTCACCGTGCAAACCCCCAAACCCAAAATCAAGATCAAACCTCGGGCAACACGAACTGGTTGAAATCGCTCCACCAAACGATCCGCAAAAAAACGTGTCACGGCTTGGGTTGAAGCGCCAGCGGCCACGGCCAGGCCACACACAAAGGGGCTGCTTGAAAACACGTCACGCATGTAAATGGCAGACCAATCAATGCCAGCACCTTCCATCAACATGGCTGCGAATGTGGCCACCACCAACATCAAAATAGCAGACGTAGGCCACGCAAACGGAAGGTTTGTTTGAACGTCTTCTGAGCTGGCCCTGGGTCTGTGAGGTGCAGCTTCAAAACCTCCCAACAGCAGCAGGGTCAGGAGAGTGACCACAGCCACCATGATCATCAAATGAATTTGCGGCGACAAGCCCCACTGCGCCGCCAGACCTCCCAAGAGACCTGCTGATGCAAAGCCCATGCTCCAAAATGCATGCGCCCTGTTCATGATGCGTCGACCCCATGCAAATTCAACACGGTCGGCTTCTAAATTAACCACCTGCTCAATGGCACCGATGCACATGCCTGCAGGCAACAAACTCAAGAACAAGTAAATGGGATGCGGCGCCAATGCAGCCAAGGCATAAAAAACAGTCACCAGCGGCAGTCCCAACCACAAGATTTTTTGTGCGCCCCAGCGTTCAATCCATCGGCCACCAAAGGTCAAAGAAATCAGGGTGCCAGCGGCTGTGCCTATCAGCCCTAAGCCCAAAGCGCCTTCGGCCACACCCATGCTGCGCTGAACTTCGGCCATGCGGGGATACAAGCCGCCCAAAGCCAGGGCATACAGAAAAAAAGCGGCATAGACCCGTCTAACAGCGGAAATGTCCAAGCCGATTTTTCTGAAAATTTTCATGTGCAAATTTTCAAATTGGCTTGGGACGTTTTTCAGACAAAGGTTGCAAGCCTTCTTTCACCGTGGGGTAATGCAATTGAATTTTGAGTTCAGATTTGAGCCTTTGATTCTCCAACCTTCTAGACTCACTCATGAAACTCAACAGCATCAATGGCAAGGTCTCTTGCGCCTGGGTGCGCGGCACGCGCGGTGGACGAGGTAAACCCATCAGGTCAGCGGCCATGTCAAAGTAATCGCCCATTTTCAGTTGCGTGTCGTCACTGACATGCACCACGCGTTGCGCTTGACCGCGCCACACGGCGGCCACACAACTTCTGGCCAAATCGTCCGCATGAATGTGGTTGGTAAAAACATCGTCCTGCGCGACCAACACGGGGGTCCCTTTTAAGAGACGCTCGCGTGGTGTGCCATTGGGCCGATCAGCCGCATAGATACCCGGAATGCGCAAAATACTGGTTCGAACCCCCGTCTTGCCAAGAAAGCGAACAATGCGTTCAGCATCCACTCGCCGAATCGCACGAGGGGTGTGGGGTTGCACTGTTTGCGTTTCACGCACCCAGGCGCCGCCACAATCGCCATACACACCGCTGGTGGAACCGTACACCAAGCTTTTGGGCAAACTTCTCTTTTTGAGTGCCCTGACGAGGTTCAGGGTCCTCGGGTCGGTCGCCCAGCCGCCCGCTCTGTCAGACGGCGGGGGAGCCAAATGAAGAACCCGAGTTGCCCAGCCTGACAAACGCTGCAGGGTTTCGGGTGCGTCTAAGTTACCGACCAGTGGAACGATGCCCTGCGCCCTGAAACTGGCGACTTTTTCTGGGTTAGAAGTTAAGGCCAGCACTCGGTTTCGCCCCACCCATTGTTTGGCCGCACGTTGTCCTACATCACCACAACCGATGATCAAAACGCGCTCTTTTCGAAAGCGAGCAGGCAAGGCGCCCAAAGGGGTTTGGTTTGAAGGCAAAATCAGGGGTTGCAGAATTTCAGACCCCCCTAGGATAACGAAAACATGAGCTTCCAAATCACCGTTGAGCCAAGTGGCCGTACTTTCAGTGCTGACAACAGCGAAACTTTGCTGGCGGCAGGCATTCGGCAGGGCATTGGCTTGCCCTACGGCTGCAAAGATGGCGCTTGTGGTTCTTGCAAGTGCAAGAAAATTTCTGGCACCGTGGTGCATGGTGAACACCAAAGCAAGGCCTTGAGTGCAGAAGAAGAAGCGCAAGGCTTGATCTTGACCTGCTGCTCGACCGCGCAAAGCGATTTGGTGCTCGAGTCCCGCCAAGTGACCGAAGAAGGCAGTTTCCCCATCAAGAAAATGCCGGTTCGTGTGGTCAGCCTCGAGAAGAAATCCCACGATGTGATGTCCGTGGTCATGCAATTGCCAGCCACCGATGTGATGAAATTCCATGCGGGCCAGTATGTAGAATTTTTGCTCCGCGATGGCGCACGGCGCAGTTACAGCATGGCCAATGCGCCCCACACCTTGGATCCGGCTGCACCCAAAGTGGAACTGCACATCCGCCACATGCCCGGTGGCAAATTCACCGATGTGGTGTTCAGCACCATGAAAGAAAAAGATATTTTGCGCATCGAAGGCCCCTACGGCAGTTTCTATTTGCGTGAAGATTCACAAGCGCCCATCATCTTGTTGGCATCGGGCACAGGCTTTGCGCCCATCAAGGCCTTGATCGAGCACATGCAGCACAAGAACATCACACGTCCCGCCACCTTGTACTGGGGTGGTCGCCGCCCCTCCGATTTGTACATGAGCGACTGGGTGGAAGCGCAGGTCAAAGCCATGCCCAACCTCACTTATGTGCCCGTGGTGTCCGATGCTTTGCCTGAAGACGCGTGGCTCGGCCGAACAGGCTTTGTGCATCAAGCGGTGATGCAAGATCACGCCGACTTAAGTGGCTTCCAAGTTTATGCTTGCGGTGCACCCATCGTGGTCGACTCAGCGCGGGCAGATTACGTTGGCAAAGCAGGCTTGCCTGAAGAGGCTTTCTTTGCAGATTCATTCACCACGGAAGCCGACAAGGCCAAGGAGTCCAACTGATGCGCACTGCCCCACATGTCCAACGTCGCACATGGCTGATGTCTGCTGGCTTCTTGGCGGCCTCATCGCTGTTCAGCGGCCTAGTCTCTGCACAGACACCACCCAGCGCACCAGCGCCAGTGCCAGCCCCCGTGGCCACACCAGCACCGGCCTTGAACAAACCCATTCGTTTGGTGGTGCCTTATGCACCCGGTGGCCCCATCGACGTGACCGCACGCGCGTTGGCTGAGCGCGTCAAAGACTCGCTGGGTGTGGTGATCATTGACAACAAACCAGGCGCTGGTGGCAACTTGGGTGTGGACATCGTGGCCAAAGCACCTGCCGATGGTTACACCATTGGCATTGCTGCCGTGGCCACGCATGCCATCAATCCTTGGCTGTTTAACAAAATGCCCTTCAATGCCGCCACCGACTTTGCGGCCATCACTCAAATGGTCCGTGTGCCCAATGTGCTGGTGATGAATGCTGAGACCGCGCAACGTCTCAAAATCAATACGGTGGCCGATTTGATCGCCTATGCCAAAGCCAATCCTGGCAAATTGAATGTCGGCTCAGGTGGCAATGGCAGTGCAGGTCATTTGGCCGCCGAAATGTTCAAGCGCGATGCAGGGATTTTTGCGGTTCACATCCCTTACAACGGTGGCAACCCTGCTCAGCTGGCTTTGTTGTCCGGTCAAGTCGATTTCAACTTCGACAACTTGGCCACAGCCGCGCCCAACATCAAGGCAGGCAAGCTCAAAGCACTGGCCGTCACCACGGCACAGCGCAGCAGCGCCCTGCCCGACATTCCTGCCATGGCCGAAACTCTGAAAGGTTTTGAAGTGGACACTTGGTGGGGCTTGGTCGCCCCAGCCAACACGCCCCCCGCTGTGGTGGCGCGCTTGCATCAAGCCTTTGGTGCTGCCTTGAACGCACCAGAAACCAAAACACGTTTTGGCTTGATGATGGCCGAGCCTGTGAGCAGCACGCCTGAGCAATTTGCAGCATTCATGAAGCGCGAGTTGACCAAGTACGAACCGGTGGTGAAAGCCAGCGGCGCGAAAGTCGATTGAACCTCTGACAACCGAAAAAAAAGGCGCTGAATGAACTCAGCGCCTTTTTTTCATTCGCCCAAGTAGGCTGCACGAACCTTGGGATCATTCAGTAATTCTTGACCCGGCCCGGTCATGGAAATCAAACCCGACTCCATCACATAGCCACGGTTGGCAATGGCCAAGGCACGGCTGGCGTTTTGCTCGACCAGCAAGACCGTGACGCCTTGCGCAAAGACATCGCGCACCACTTCAAAAATTTTATCGACCATGATGGGCGACAAACCCATGGAGGGCTCGTCGAGCAACAACACCTTGGGACGGCTCATGAGGGCACGTCCCATGGCCAACATTTGCTGCTCACCGCCCGACATGGTGCCGGCCAACTGGTCTTTGCGTTCACGCAAGCGCGGGAAGGTGTGAAAGACTTTTTCGATGTCGTCTTGAATGGCCGCCGTGTCGGTGCGAATGTAGGCACCCATCAATAAATTCTCAATGATGGTCATGCGCGTGAACACGCCTCGGCCTTCTGGCACCATGGCCAGGCCCTGCTTGACCAAGTCCCACGGGCCTTGACCCACAATGCTCTTGCCCAAGTACTCGATGTCGCCCGCATGGATGGGCAAAGTGCCCGTGATGGCTTTCATGGTGGTGGTCTTGCCCGCACCATTGGAGCCAATGAGGGACACCAACTCGCCTTCGTGCACTTCAAAGTCCACACCCTTGACAGCCTGAATGCCGCCGTAGGCCACTTGCAGACCTTTGACTTTCAATAAGGTGGCTGTCATGTCAATGTCCTCCGGTGCCCAAATAGGCTTCGATCACTTTTTCATTTTTCTGAACGTCAGCAGGTGTGCCTTCGGCAATCTTTTTGCCGTAGTCGAGCACCGTCACGCGGTCGCACAAACCCATCACCAATTTCACATCGTGCTCAATCAACAAGATGGTTCGGTTGTCTTTGCGGATTTGATCGATCAACTCGCGCAATTGAACTTTTTCAGTGGCGTTCATACCGGCGGCAGGCTCGTCCAGCGCAATGAGCTGGGGGTCTGTGGCCAAGGCACGTGCAATTTCCAAACGACGCTGATCGCCATAGGACAAGGTGCGTGCGCGGTAGTCGGCATATTTGCCAATGCCCACATAGTCGAGCAACTCTTGTGCGCGTTGTTCAATTTCAGCTTCTTCTTGTTTGAATTTGGACGTTCTGAAAATGGCGCCTAGCAAACCTGAAGAGGTTCGGACGTGGCGGCCCACCATCACATTTTCCAAGGCCGTCATTTCGGCAAACAAACGAATGTTTTGAAAGGTGCGTGCAATACCGGCCTGCGCCACTTCATGCACAGCAGTAGGTTGATAAGGCTTTCCAGCCAACTCAAACGTGCCACTGTCGGGCGTGTAGAGGCCTGTGATGACATTGAAGAAGGTGGTTTTGCCAGCGCCATTGGGCCCAATCAAGCCATACACCTGACCGCGCTCAATCGTCATGTCGACATCGGACAAAGCTTGCAAGCCGCCAAAGCGTTTGGAGATGCCTGCCACTTTCAAAACAGTATGGCTCATTTGATTTTCCGCGTTCATCTCAAGCTCCCTCTTTGGCTTGGAGCGCTTTGCCGTGCTCGTGGGACGGCCACAAGCCTCGCGGACGCATCAGCATGATGACGATCATGGCCAAGGCGATCAGCAGCTGACGCAAAATGGCTGCATCGATGCGGCCATCGGTCATGGACTGCAAAGGACCTGCGACATAGCGCAAGATTTCGGGCAAAGCCGACAAAAGCACCGCACCCAAGACCACGCCAGGCAAGTGACCCAAACCACCGAGCACCACCATGGCCACAATCATGACCGACTCCATCAGGCTGAAGGACTCGGGCGAGATGAAGCCCTGAAAGCCCGCAAACATGGCGCCAGAAATGCCACCAAACGTGGCGCCCATGCCAAAGGCCATGAGTTTCAAGTTGCGCGTGTTCAAGCCCATGGCTTTGGCCGCAATTTCGTCTTCGCGAATGGCCATCCATGCGCGGCCAATGCGCGAAATTTCCAAGCGATAAGAAATCAAAATGGTGAACAGCACCAAGGCCAAGAAAAGGTAGTAGTAAAGGGTGACCGAGGCCACTTCAAAGCCCATCACATCCATCTTCTTGCCCAAGTTGATGCCAAAGAAATGAATGGCATCGATTTGGTTCAGACCCTTGGGCCCGTTGGTGATGTTGACAGGTTGGTCCAAGTTGTTCAAAAAAACGCGGATGATTTCACCAAAACCCAGAGTGACGATGGCCAAATAATCGCCGCGCAACTTCAAGGTGGGTGCGCCGAGCAGCATGCCAAACAATCCGGCCAGCGCTGCGCCCAACGGCACAATGACCCACAAGGGCATGTGCAACCCCCCAGGAAACATGGCCGCAATGGCAGGAAAGGTTTCAAACAGGTGCGGGGACGCCAGCAAGCCGTACATGTAAGCACCCACAGCAAAGAAGGCCACGTAGCCCAGGTCTAACAACCCTGCATAGCCCACCACGATGTTCAGGCCCACGGCCAACAAGACGTACAGCAAAGCCATGTCGGCAATTCGCACCCACGCATTGCCAAACTGCTGCAACACCAAAGGCAAGACCAAGAGCAACACGCCCAAGGCAATGGTTTTTGTATTTTGAGAAGCATTCATTTTTGAACTCCCAATCAAGCGCGATCGGCCACACGTTCACCCATCAAGCCGGAGGGGCGCAGGGTCAACACCACGATCAGCACGATGAACGCAAAAATATCGGCATAGTGACTGCCAAGCACGCCACCTGTGAGGTGACCGATGTAGCCCGAGCCAATGGACTCAATGAGGCCCAGCAAGATGCCCCCTACCACGGCGCCCGTCAAGTTGCCAATGCCGCCAAACACTGCAGCTGTGAAGGCCTTGAGACCTGGCAAAAAGCCCATGCTGTGGTGCACAGTGCCGTAGTTGGAGGCAAACATCACACCCGCGATGGCGGCCAAGACGGCACCGATGATGAAGGTGGCCGAGATGACCATGTCGGGTCTCACACCCATCAATGCCGCAACGCGCGGGTTCTCGGAGGTGGCGCGCATGGCACGTCCCAACTTGGTGAAATTGACCAACCACATGAGCAAGGCCAAAGAGATGGCGGTGACGCCCAGAATCATGATTTGCGTCGTTGAAATGACTGCGCCCCCCACTTGAAAGGGCGTGGCGGACAACAAGGTGGGATAGGGCTTGTAGTTGGGCTTCCAAATGATCATGGCCAAGGTTTGCAGCAAGATGCTGACACCAATGGCCGTGATGAGAGGCGCCAACTTGGGACTGTTGCGCAAGGGACGGTAGGCAATTTTTTCAATCGCAAAGTTGAGCGTTGCAGCCACCACACTGGCAATGATCAAAGAGATCAGCAACATGAGCCAACCCGGCAACCCTGGCATGGACTCCTGCATCAAACCAATCACCGACCAACTGGTGAGCGCGGCCACCATGAGCACCTCACCGTGTGCAAAGTTGATCAAATTGATGATGCCGTAGACCATGGTGTAACCCAAGGCGATCAAGGCATACATGCTGCCTTGAACCAGTCCATTGATCACTTGTTGAAGAAATACATCCATACCTTCACTCCTGTTTTTGGGTGCTGCGGGCACGGTTCATGTCGCGCAAGCTGGCCATTTTTTCTGCAATTTTGGTTTCTAAACCACGATCGACTGGGCGATAAAAGCCCGGGTCAGGCATGCCTTCAGGGAGGTAATTCTCGCCTGCCGCAAAGCCGCCTTCTTCATCGTGCGCATATCGATAACCCTTGCCGTAGTCCAAGGTTTTCATCAATTGGGTGGGCGCATTGCGCAAATGCAGGGGCACGGGACGGGTTCCGTCTTTTTTGACCCAAGCTTTGGCCTCGTTGAAAGCTTTGTAAACCGCGTTGGATTTGGCTGCTACGGCCAAATAGACCACGCATTCTGCCAGAGCCAACTCCCCTTCAGGGCTGCCCAGGCGCTCATAAACTTCTGCAGCATCCAAGGCCAAACGCAAAGCCCGGGGATCGGCCAAACCAATGTCTTCTGCCGCCATGCGTATCAAGCGCCGGGCCAAGTACCTTGGATCGGCACCACCATCGAGCATGCGGGTGAACCAATACAAGGCGGCATCAGGGTCAGAGCCTCTGACCGACTTGTGCAAGGCACTGATGGTGTCGTAGAACTGCTCACCACCTTTGTCGTAGCGTCGCATGCGCTCGCCCAAGACTTTCATGAGCCAAGCGTCTGAAATGGTGTCCAGCTTTTCACGTTGCGCGGCCACCGCCAAGGTTTCAAGGGTGTTGAGCAAACGTCGAGCATCGCCATCTGCATACGCAATGAGGCGTTGCTCGGCATCGGCATCGAGCGGCGCAATGGCCCCAATCGCTAGCGCACGTTGAACGATTTTTTTCAGGTCGGCCTCGTTCAGTGCTTGCAACACATACACCGCCGCACGCGACAACAGGGCCGAATTGACTTCAAACGATGGGTTTTCGGTGGTGGCGCCAATGAAGGTGAACAGACCACTTTCAACATGAGGCAAAAAGGCGTCTTGCTGACTTTTGTTGAAACGGTGCACCTCATCCACAAACACGATGGTGCGCTGGGGGTGGAGGCCATGCAACGCAGCCTGCGCGTTGTCAACTGCCTCGCGAATGTCTTTCACACCCCCGAGCACCGCACTGATGCTGATGAACTGCGCATCAAACGCATCGGCCATCAAACGTGCAATGGTGGTTTTGCCAACGCCGGGGGGCCCCCACAAGATGCAACTGTGAGGTTGACCCGACTCGAAGGCCAAGCGCAGCGCCAAGCCTTCACCAATCAGGTGCTGCTGACCAATGACTTCGCCCAAGTTGCGAGGGCGCAGGCGCTCAGCCAAAGGTTGCTGCAAATGAACGTTGTCGCTCATGGCCGAATCACCTGCGCACCTGCAGGCGTTTTGAATTGAAACGTGTCGTTGGGCAACTTGGGATTGACCTCGAAGTTTTGAAAACTCAAGCGAGAGGTTTGCCCCAAGCCATCGACAATTTCAAGCACCGACAAAACAGGCGGCGTGGTGCTGTTAGCAACAGGCTTCAAGCCCACACGCAGGGATTGAAGCGCACCGTCGGCTTGTTTGGGTGTGGCCTTGACCCACTGCAAACCTTCGGCTTCGGGCTCGGCTTTTAAATTGAATTCGGCTTGAAGCGATTTCAAGTCGCCTGAGGACGCAACGAACGCAGCGGGTGTTTGACCCAGCAATTGGCTTTGTTTGCGAACTGTGACTTGGTTCAAATCGGCGTCGTACAACCACAGCGATTGACCATCAGAGACCATGGTTTGCACAAAAGGTTTTTGATAGGCAAAGCGAAATTGTTGGGGCTTTTGAAATTCAAAAGTACCCGATGAAGTTTTACGCCGCGGTGCTTGATCGGCCTTGGCAGGTGACGTGACCACTTGGGTGAACTGCGCACGGCCGCTGTGTGTTTGCTTTAAAAATTGGCTCAACGCATCCAATGAATCGGCACTCGACTGCGCCAATGCCAACGTTGCCGTCAGCCAAGCCAAACAAGCCACTGCGATGAATCGACAAAGGGAAATCATAAGCAACGTGGCAGTGATTCAAACAAACTCATTCAGTGCGCGCAGGCACCAAAATTTCACGCTGACCACTGCTGCTCATGGAACTGACCAGGCCTGCCTTCTCCATCTCTTCCACCAAACGCGCGGCGCGGTTGTAACCAATTTTCAAGTGGCGCTGCACCAAAGAAATACTGGCCTTGCGGTTCTTGAGCACCACTTCAACGGCTTGATCGTACATGGGGTCTTTTTCGGCATCGCCACTGTCGCCATAACCGGTGTCCTCACCATCGGTGGTGCCGCCTTCTAAAACGCCCTCGATGTAATCGGGCTCGCCTTGCGTCTTCAGGTAACTGACCACGCGGTGAACCTCTTCGTCGCTGACAAAGGCGCCATGAACACGGATGGGAAAACCTGTGCCTGAGGGCATGTAAAGCATGTCGCCCATGCCCAGCAGGGCTTCCGCGCCCATCTGATCCAAGATGGTTCGGCTGTCAATTTTGCTAGAGACTTGGAAGGCAATGCGGGTGGGAATGTTGGCTTTGATCAAGCCCGTGATGACGTCCACACTAGGACGTTGTGTGGCCAAAATCAAGTGGATACCTGCAGCACGGGCCTTTTGCGCCAATCGTGCAATGAGCTCTTCAATCTTCTTGCCCACCACCATCATCAAATCGGCCAACTCGTCAATCACCACCACGATGTGGGGCAAACGCTTGAGGGGTTCAGGATCATCAGGGGTCAAGCTGAACGGATTCAAAATGAATTCTTCACGCACCAGTTGAGGCCATGTGCGGCTTGACGCATGTCGGTCACCACAGGCGCCAGCAAGTGTGGAATGCCTTCGTAAACAGACATCTCCAACATCTTGGGATCGATCATGAGCAAACGCACATCGCGCGCTTCTGCTTTGTACAGCAAGGACAAAATCATGGCGTTGATACCCACCGACTTACCAGAGCCTGTGGTACCTGCCACCAACACGTGCGGCATTTTGGCCAAATCAGCCACCACCGGGTTGCCCACAATGTCTTTGCCAAGGCCCATGGTGAGCAAAGACTTGGCTTCGTTGTACACCTGAGAACCTAAAATTTCGCTGAGCTTGATGGACTGACGCTTGGCATTGGGCAATTCCAAGGCCATGTAGTTCTTGCCAGGAATGGTTTCAACCACGCGAATGGAGATGAGGCTGAGGGAACGGGCCAAGTCTTTGGCCAGGTTGACCACTTGCGAGCCCTTCACACCGGTAGCAGGTTCGATTTCATAACGGGTAATGACAGGACCTGGCGCAGCCGCCACCACTCGCACCTCAACACCAAAATCTTTGAGGCGCTTTTCGATCATGCGGCTCGTCATCTCCAGCGTCTCTGGCGCCACGCCTTCTTGTCGCTGCGTCAGGCTGTCGAGCAAATCAACCTGTGGCAATTTGCTATCGGGCAATTCATTGAACAACGGCTTTTGACGTTCTTTGACGACGCGTTCGCTGCGCGGCACATCAACCACTGGCGCTTCAATCACCATGGGTGCCACAGGCTCTGCAAATACGGGCGCTGCCACACCGGCTGCTGCAAACAAAGGCTTCTCTTCAAACTCATTTTCAAAGGGATGCAATTGCGGCTCAACGGGCAACTTGGATTGCAACTGCTCGCGTTCACGCAAGGCTTGTTGGCCCATGGCCAAGTCTTCTTCCATTTCGCGCTTCACTTGCCGTGACTGCATCAAGCCATCGAGTTTGGCACCTAAGTTTTCGCACACTTGGCCCCACGAGAAACCGAAGGCCCAGCCCATGCCCAAAGCCACGCAAACCACCTCCAACAAGGCGGCGCCGTTGAATCCCAACCACTTCAGAGAAAAATGGCCCACTGCGTAGCCAAGTGCACCGCCACTGGTGCCGGGCAAGGCTGCATCCCATCGGGCGAGCCGCGCCCATTCCAAGGCACAACTGGCGGACATGAGCACGATCAATCCCACCCCAAACACCAAGCGAGTTTTCCAGGTGGCGTCCTCTTCTGGAGCTTGTGCCAATGCAGGCTCGTTGCCGCGTAACCAATCGGCCCAAGCGTTCAGCCACAACCGACCCAACAAAGCCACCAGCCACCATGCCGAGTAGCCAAAACAAAAATACATGCCATCGGACAGCCACGCGCCCACCAGCCCCATCCAGTTGACCACGGGGCCACCTAAGCCAGAACCAGACCAAGAGGGATCTTTGGGACTGAAACTGAACATGGCCAAGGCCAAGACCAACAGCAAGGCAGCGCCCATGAACAGGACGATTTCTTGGGTGAAACGCATCAGTCCCACACCTTCTGACAAGCCTGTAGACGAGTCGTTTTCGGAGGTGCCGGCAGCGTTGGTAAGGGTGCGGAGTGAATAGGTCATGGTCTAACCCCGAAGCTTACCCGATAGACCCTGTCAAACAGGTGTTAGCCAAGCTTCTTACAATGTCGTTTTAGCGTTTTCCCGAATTCAGCAAGTTTCCCAACATGTCCAACACTCTTCCCACCCAACACGCCCAAGTTTTGATCCTCGGTTCTGGCCCTGCCGGCTACACCGCGGCCGTATACGCCGCCCGTGCCAACCTGAAGCCTTTGCTGATCACTGGCATCGCCCAAGGGGGTCAGTTGATGACCACCACCGAGGTGGACAACTGGCCTGCCGACGTGCATGGCGTGCAGGGACCTGACCTGATGCAACGCTTCTTGGAGCACGCTGAGCGCTTCAACACGCAAATCGTGTTTGACCACATCAACAAGGTTGACTTCAGCAAGCGCCCCTTCACATTGACGGGTGACAGCGGTGTTTACACCTGCGATGCCTTGATCATTGCCACTGGCGCTTCTGCCAAATACCTGGGGCTTGAGTCTGAAACAGCCTTCATGGGCCGCGGTGTGTCGGGTTGCGCCACATGCGACGGCTTCTTCTACCGCGAGCAAGTCTGCTGTGTGGTGGGCGGCGGCAACACCGCCGTGGAAGAGGCTTTGTACCTCTCCAACATTGCCAGCAAGGTGTACCTGATTCACCGCCGTGACAAGTTCAAGGCCGAGCCCATCTTGGTCGACAAGCTGATGGACAAAGTGGCAGCGGGCAAAATCGTGTTGCAAACCTTCCAAACGCTGGAAGAAGTTTTGGGCGACGACACCGGCGT
>RFVJ01000160.1 GCA_009928125.1 Betaproteobacteria bacterium | reverse complement strand
TACACACTCGAGTCACAGCGCACCGTTGCCAGACATTCGCATCAGGGTCCGCTGCGCATCCTCAAAAGCCTTTACCCTGAAGGCGATGGCATTTGTCACAACGTCTTGGTGCACCCGCCTGGGGGATTGGTTGGGGGCGACACCATCGACATTCAAATCACTGTTGCGTCTGGTGCCCATGGCTTGGTGAGCACGCCCGGTGCCACTCGGTTTTACAAATCAGGCGGCCATCCCGCATTGCAACAAGTGCTTGTCCATGTTGCCGATCAAGGCAGACTGGAATGGCTGCCACTGGAGGCGATTGCCTACAACGAATGCGAAGGCACCAACCGGGCTGTTTTCAATTTGGCGCCCGGGGCTGAATTGATTGCATGGGATGTGACTGCACTGGGACTGCCCACGTCGGACCAAGCATTCACGCAAGGCCATTTTCAGCAGCATCTGGAAATTCCGGGCGTCTGGTTGGAGCGCGGCAACATTCAAGGGACCGATGCGAGATGGCTCAACAGCCCACTGGGCTTGGCGGGTCAAAAATGTTTGGCCAGCTTGGTCTTTGCGTGTGGCTCACCCATTGCCACTGAACGCGTAGAACGTGCCTTGGCGGCCGCACGGCAGGTGATAGAAGGCCACCCCTTGAAACTGCAAGCAGGTATCACTTGCGCGCATCCTCAGGTCATTGTGCTGCGTGTGATGTCGCCTTTGGTCGAGCCCACCATGGATTTGCTCAAGCAAGTCTGGGCAGCGTGGCGTCACACTTTATGGAACCTGCCCAGCGAGCCGCCCAGAATTTGGAGCGTTTAAATCGCCACCAACTGCCGAATGCCTTTGGCCTGCATTTCATGGCCCGGGCCTTTGGCAATCACTTCGCCGCGTTCCATGACCATGTAGGCATCGGCCAGTTCTTCGGCAAAGTCGTAGTACTGCTCGCACAGCAACACGGCCATGCGTTGACCCTGCATGCCTTCATCCGCCAGTTTTCGTATCACGCGGCCAATGTCTTTGATGATGCTGGGCTGAATGCCTTCAGTGGGCTCGTCCAAAATCAGCAACTTGGGCTTGGCGGCCAAGGCACGCGCAATGGCCAACTGCTGCTGTTGTCCGCCCGACAGGTCACCACCACGACGGTGCAGCATTTGTTTCAGGACAGGAAATAATTCAAACAATTCTGCTGGAATGGGCGTGCCGCCAGGCTGCGTGGCCAGACCCATCAAGAGGTTTTCTTCAACCGTCAGACGCGCAAAGATCTCGCGGCCTTGCGGCACATAACCCACGCCTGCTCGGGCGCGCTCGTAGGGGGTGGCCTTGGTGAGGTCTTGCCCACCCAGATGCACCGCGCCACTTTTGATGGGCACCACACCCATCAAAGATTTGAGCAAGGTGGTTTTACCGACGCCATTGCGCCCCAGCAACACGGTCACTTCGCCCTGCTTGGCTTCCAAACTCACGTCACGCAAGATGTGTGAACCACCGTAATACTGCTGAATGTTGTTGACCGTTAAATTCATATCGCTTCGCCTCAACGGCCCAAATAAACTTCAATCACACGCTCGTCCGCTTGCACTTGGTCCAATGTGCCTTGTGCCAACACAGCGCCATCGCACAACACCGTCACGATGTCAGAAATCGTTTTGATGAATCCCATGTCGTGCTCCACCACCATCAACGAATGCTTGCCTTTCAAGGTCAAGAACAACTCGGCGGTTCTTTCGGTTTCGTGATCGGTCATGCCAGCCACGGGTTCGTCCAACAACAAGAGCTTGGGGTCTTGCATCAGCAACATGCCAATCTCGAGCCACTGCTTTTGGCCGTGGCTTAAATTGCCCGCTTGCGTTAAAACACTGTCCGCCAAATGGATGGTGTGCAAGACCTCCGCCAATCGGTCTGATTGGCCTGAGTCCAACTTGAAGAACATGGATGCTTTTACCCCTTTGGGTGTTTTCAGCGCGAGCTCCAAGTTTTCAAAAACGCTGAGCTGTTCAAAGACGGTGGGTTTTTGAAACTTGCGGCCAATGCCCAATTGCGCAATCTCAGGTTCGTTGTGCCGCAGCAAATCGATGGTGCTGCCAAAGAAAACCTGCCCTTCATCTGGGCGAGTTTTGCCCGTGATGATGTCCATCATGGTGGTTTTACCAGCGCCATTGGGTCCAATGATGCAGCGCAACTCACCCGGCGCAATGTCCAAGGACAATTTGTTGATGGCTTTGAAACCGTCGAAGCTGACACTGACATCTTCTAGGTACAAGATGCGACCGTGCGACACATCCACCTCGCCCGGCGTGTGAATGCGGCCATAGCTGGCATCACGTCCGCCCGACTCAGTGGCTGCCGAGGAATAGGTTTCCGGTGCATGCGCTGCGGCACGTTGCGCGCCTTGTTTCATCAGATCAGGGGTCATGAGCGGCCTCCTTTCAATCGCTGCACCAAGCCCACCACACCCTGTGGCAAGAACAAGGTCACGGCGATGAACAAAGCACCCAAGAAGTACAACCAAAACTCTGGGGCTGTGACCGTCAACCAACTTTTGGCACCGTTGACCAAGAACGCACCCACCACAGGGCCAATCAGACTGCCACGGCCACCCACTGCAGCCCACACGGCAATTTCAATCGAATTGGCAGGGCTCATCTCACCGGGGTTGATGATGCCCACTTGGGGCACATACAGGGCACCCGCAACGCCACACATGACAGCTGAAATCACCCAGATGCTGAGTTTGTAGGGCAAGGGTGAATAGCCCGAGAACATGACGCGAGATTCAGCATCGCGAATGGCTTGCAGAACACGTCCAAATTTGCTGCGAATGAGCCAACGGGCCATCAGGAAAAAACCGAGCAAGGTGATACCGGTCAACACAAACAAAATCATGCGCATGTTGGGTGTGGCCAATGGCACATCCAATATCCGTTTGAAATCGGTGAAGCCATTGTTGCCACCAAAGCCGGTTTCATTGCGAAAGAACAGCAACATGGCAGCAAAGGTCATGGCCTGCGTGATGATGGAGAAATACACGCCTTTGATGCGCGAGCGGAAAGCAAAGTAGCCAAATACGCCGGACACCACCGCTGGCACCAAGACGATCAAAAACAAGGTGGCCACAAAACTGTCAGACAGTGCCCAATGCCAAGGCAATTCTTTCCAATCTAAGAACACCATGAAGTCGGGCAAGTTGCTTTTGTAATTGCCATCGGTGCCAATCTGACGCATCAGGTACATGCCCATGGCATAGCCGCCCATGGCGAAAAACAAACCATGGCCCAAAGACAAAATGCCGGTGTACCCCCAAATCAAATCCATGGCCAAAGCGCAAATGGCATAGCACATGATTTTGCCAATGAGGCTGACCGCGTAATCGCTGAAATGCAACCAGTGGCCTGCAGGTACGGCCAAGTTCATGAGGGGTACGCACAGGCAAACAAACGCCAGCGCCACCCAGAAAGCTGTCCAACCCTTGCCTGTGAACAAGGGCTCACGCCCAGGCAAGTCAATTTTTTGAAAGTGTGAAGATGTCATCTCAAGCCTCCGCGCTTCGACCTTTCATCGCAAAAATGCCTTGCGGGCGTTTTTGGATGAAGATGATGATGAACACGAGGACACAAATTTTGGCGAGCACGGCACCTGTCACGCCTTCCAAGAGCTTGTTGACCAAGCCCAAACCAAGGGCGGCATAAACAGTTCCTGCCAATTGACCTACGCCGCCCAACACCACCACCATGAAGGCATCCACGATGTAGTTCTGTCCCAAGTCAGGCCCCACATTGCCCACTTGACTGAGGGCACAGCCTGCCAGGCCAGCAATGCCCGAACCCAAGGCAAACGCATAGGTGTCAATGCGCGCTGTGTTCACGCCCATGCACGAGGCCATGGGACGGTTTTGCGTGACACCGCGCACAAACAGGCCTAAACGTGTTTTGCCAATCACCAAAGACATGGCCAGCAACACAGCGGCAGCAAATGCAATGATCACCAAGCGGTTGTAGGGCAAGGTTAAGTTGGACAAGACTTGTATGCCACCACTCATCCATGCAGGGTTTTCAACGCCCACATTTTGCGCGCCAAACAAAGAGCGAACCGCCTGCATCAAGATCAAACTGATGCCCCATGTGGCCAACAATGACTCCAAGGGTCGTCCATACAGATGACGCAAAACAGAGCGCTCCAAGAATGCGCCCACCAAGGCAGATGTCAAGAACGACAAAGGCACCGCCAGCAACAAATAGGCATCAAAGTAACCAGGCAAATACTGACGGAAAAGCACTTGCACCACATAAGTTGCGTAGGCCCCAATCATCATCAATTCACCGTGGGCCATGTTGATCACACCCATCAAACCATACGTGATGGCCAAGCCCAAGGCCACCAGCAGCAAGATGGAACCCAAACTGGCCCCTGTGAACAAAGCGCCCAATCGCTCGCCATTTTTCAAGGCGCCTTCGATGGCTGTGAGTGATTTGCGAAGTTGCGCTTTGACTTGGGCGTCGGTCTCTTCTGCCAAGCGTTGGTTCAACAAGAGTTGCGTATCAGGTGTTTGGCTCTCAGCCAATCGCTGCGCTGAGGCTAAGCGAACGGCAACATCGGCATCGCCCAATTGGGCTGCCGCTTTGGCCAGTTGCAAAAGGTTTTTGAGCGACGAGTCTTGCTCTTGTGCCAAGGCTTTGTTCAGCAGGGGCAACTTGCTGGCATCAGGCTCTTTGAGCAAGGCCTTGATGGCTTGCTGACGCATGGCACTGTCGGCGCTGAACAATTTCAGCGCGGCCAATGCCGTTTCAATTTCGCCACGAAAGCGGTTGTTGCTCACCACATCTTGCGCGTCGGCGGGCAAGTCTTGTTTTTGACCCGTGAGCGGATCAAGCGCTTTGCCAGCGCCAAAGCTGTCGCGCACAATCCAAATTTTGTCACCTGCAATTTTGACGGCATCGTCGGCCAAAGCTTGCAGAAACACCAAGGTGTTTTCATCGCCCTGGGCCACGACTTTGTTCAGGGTTTCAATTCTTTGATCGGTCTCTCCGTCAA
>RFVJ01000159.1 GCA_009928125.1 Betaproteobacteria bacterium | reverse complement strand
GGCTGTGTCTCGGCAGTGAACAGGCCGCGCTTGCGCAGTTCTGCGCGCAACGCCAGCAGCACATAAAACATCACGCCCACACCGGCCAAAGCTTTACTTTCAAAACTGCAGCCTGGTTGATTGGGGTTGACGATGACATCGGCGCTTGGCAATGTGGCGGCAGGCAGATGGTGGTCGGTGACCAAGACTTGCAATCCCAAAGCTTGCGCTTGTGCCACGCCTTCCATGCTGGCGATGCCGTTGTCCACGGTGATCAACACATCGGCGCCCGCTTGTTGAACGCGTTGTGCAATGGGGGCAGTGAGGCCATAGCCATCAACCACACGGTCGGGCACGATGTAGCTGACGTGTTGCGCGCCCAGCATGCGCAAGCCGCGCAGGCCAACGGCGCACGCGGTGGCGCCATCACAGTCGTGACTGGGGTGGTAACAATTTGGCCAAGCCATCATCAAGTTCTTCTGCACTTTGAATGCCTCGTGCGGCAAACAAGCGGGACAACAAGGGGTGAACACCAGCTTGTTCTAGCGTCCACGCTGTACGCGGCGGTACATCGCGCGTCAAAATTTGCAAACTCATGGGGCAGAAACTCCGGCGATGAGTGCACGCAACTCGGCTTGCACATTGAGAGGGGACAGCCTGCGCTTCAAAGATTGAAACCAGGAGGGGGCGTGTGGGCGATAGTGCCGCCAATGCGTTTCACTGCACAAGGTGATGGATGACATGCCCGAATTTGCAGATTGGAATTGATGGCCCATCCAGGCGTCAAGCACTTGCCATTGGGCAAGCCATTCTTTGGCATTGCCGATGCCGGCTGGTTGTTGCAGGTCCATGCGAAACACGGTGGCATGCTGGTTTGGATAAAGTTGTTCAAGCGAGCGATGAACCCAAAATGAGTTCACGGTCCAACGGCCTTGTTGGCTTCGCAGATCGTTGACGGGATGCTGGTAGAGCAGCATTTGCATTTCACTTTGCAAGCGTTGCAATGCGCGTGCGTGGGGGCCTTGAGGCAACCAATCCTTGATGTGTTGTCCTGCGACTTTTTCCAAAGAAGCGAAGGGCATGTCCTTGAGCAAAGAACCCGTGGCACGCCAAATCAGGGGGCTCTCATAGAACAGATGCAGGCCATCTTCTTCAAAATAGGGCTTCACAGCCGCCAGCAACTGTTGAGATTCCTCTGCGCTGAGTTGCATTTCGGCGGGGTTTAGCAACAAAACCTCGTTCATGCCCACTTGCCAGTGACACGGGGTGATCAGGGCTTCTTCGCCCCACACAGGCAATTGATCCCACAAAGTCGGGGCATTTTCATGGGGCAGGAGTGGGGAGGCGGCTTGGACTTCCGCGTCTGATTTGGCAACGCAAGTCATGCCTTGCAGGATTTTTCCCAGATGCGGCAAATACAATGTGTCCAAAGCTTGCTTCAAGGGTGCAAGGTGGCTGCTGGCATAGGCAATCACCCAATGTTGCGGGCTTGCACCAGCGGTGCTGTTTGACAAAGGCAAAGCGTCGTTCATGGGTGTATTGTCAGGGATGACACAATCACCCTGTTGCAGGTCAGATTTGACGCGCTTGAAATGATGAAGGCATGACACTCAAACTACCTTATGAATTGGTTCTTGGTTGGCGCTACACCCGCGCAGGCCGCACCACGCGTCGCAACGGCTTCATCTCCTTCATCTCAGGCGTGTCGATGCTGGGCATCGGTTTGGGCGTCGCGGCCCTGATCATTGTGCTGTCGGTCATGAATGGCTTTCAAAAAGAAGTGCGCGATCGCATGCTGAGTGTCGTGTCGCACATTGAAGTGATTTCGGCGGATGGCGGTGCCCTCGAGGACATTGACGGCACTTTGAAACAAGTCAAAGCACATCCTCAAGTGATGGGCGCAGCCCCCTTCATTGCCGCGCAGGCTCTGTTGGCACGCGGTGAAGACATGAAGGGTGTGTTGGTGCGCGGCATCGACCCCGCCTTGGAGCCGACGGTGGTGGACCTGTCTCTGACCTCTCAGGGCTTCAACAAAGGCATGCCCGGCATCCAAGAGTTGATGCCAGGAAAGTTTGGCGTGGTTTTGGGTGTCGATTTGGCACGACAGTTGGGACTTCGCGTTGGCGACCCCGTCACCCTCATTGCCCCGAACGGTCAGGTCACCCCTGCGGGGGTTTTGCCACGCCTTAAACAAATGGAAGTGGTCGGCCTTTTCAATTCTGGCCATTACGAATATGACGCGGCGCTGGTGATGTTGCACGTGGCCGATGCGGGCAAAATTTTCAGGCTGGAAGGCCCCACCGGCATTCGCTTGAAAATCAAAGATTTGCACGCGGCGCGCGCGGTGGCCCAAGAACTTGCGCCCGCTTTGCCGATGGGCATGGCTGTGCGCGATTGGACCCAGCAAAACCGCACTTGGTTTGCTGCTGTGCAAGTTGAGAAACGCATGATGTTCATCATCCTGACCTTGATTGTGGCGGTGGCTGCATTCAATTTGGTCAGCACCCTGGTCATGACGGTCACGGACAAGCGGGCCGACATCGCCATTTTGCGTACGCTGGGGGCCAGCCCCCAAAGCATCATGGGCATCTTCATGGTGCAAGGGGCCATGGTGGGCGTCATAGGCACTTTGGGCGGTTCGCTGTTGGGCTTGTTGATTGCCGTCAACATTGATGTGATCGTCCCGGCCTTAGAGGCTTTGTTCCAAGCCAGTTTCTTGCCCAAAGACATTTACCTCATCAGCCGCATGCCCAGCGATCCACAGATGAGCGACATTCTGCCTGTGGTGATCATTTCTTTGATCTTGTCTTTTGTCGCCACCCTTTACCCCAGTTGGCGCGCCAGTCAAGTCAATCCAGCAGAGGCTTTGCGTTATGAGTAATTCAGCAGGACCCCTCTCAACAGCGCAAGCCGTCCTGGAAGTGCGCGGTTTAAGCAAACGCTTTACCGAAGGCGGTTTGGATGTCTCGGTGTTGCAAGGTGTGAACCTCGCGGTGGCCGCAGGTGAAACGGTCGCCATTGTGGGTGCTTCGGGTTCTGGCAAAAGCACCCTGATGCATTTGATGGGCGGTTTGGATCAACCCACGCAAGGACAAGTCTTGTTGCAAGGCCAAGCGTGGTCTCAATGGAGCCCCGCTGACCAAGGGGCCAGGCGCAATTTGTTGCTGGGCTTTGTTTACCAGTTCCACCATCTGTTGCCTGAATTCACTGCGCTTGACAACGTGGCCATGCCTTTGTGGATTCGCCGCACAGACAAGGCGCAGGCCGAGCAAGTGGCCATGAAGTGGTTAGAACATGTGGGGCTGGATCACCGTGCATTGCACCGTCCCGCTGAATTGTCGGGGGGCGAACGTCAACGCGTGGCCATTGCCCGCGCCATGGTGACGCAGCCAGCCTGTGTGTTGGCCGATGAGCCAACAGGCAACCTGGACCGCAGCACTGCAGAAGGTGTGTTCGATGTGATGTTGAACACCGCGCAAAGCCAAGGCACGGCCTTTGTCGTGGTGACGCACGATGCGCAATTGGCGGCACGTTGCAGCCGTGTATTGCGACTGGACAGGGGCGTGCTGCAGCCATGAACGTGCAGTGGATTGACAGCCATTGCCACTTGGATGCCCCAGAGTTTGCGCACGACCGATTGGAAGTTTTGCAGCGTGCACAAGCGCAAGGTGTTGCGGCTTGTGTCATGCCTGCCGTTCAGGCCAAAGACTTTGAAGCCTTGCGTCAATTTGCTCGCAGCACAGGTCAGCCCTACGCATTGGGCATCCATCCTTTGTATGTGCCCCAAGCTCAAGTATCTGACTTGGCTTTGTTGGAACAGCATTTGCAATCGGCCTTGTCTTTGAATGAAGAGGGCGCGCCAAGCGATCCACATTGTGTCGCCTTGGGTGAAATCGGCTTGGACTTTTGGGTGCCCAGTTTGTGCGAGCCTGCCATGCGAGAGAAGCAAGAATTTTTTTACAACGCGCAGCTGAAACTCGCCAAAATTTACAAGTTGCCCGTCATCCTGCATGTGCGTAAGTCGGCGGATGCGTTATTGAAAGGCTTGCGTCGATGCCAAGTTCAAGGGGGCATTGCCCATGCGTTCAATGGCAGTTTGCAACAAGCGCAGATGTTGGTTGACCTGGGCTTTGCGTTGGGCTTTGGTGGCGCCATGACCTACGATCGCGCCTTGCAATTACGTCAATTGGCCACGTCCTTGCCGTTGGAAGCCATCGTGTTGGAAACCGATGCGCCCGATATTCCGCCGCATTGGCTTTACCGAACCCAATCCCAGCGACAATCTGAGGGCTTGCCGCAAGGACGAAACGAGCCCTGCGAGTTGCCGCAAATTGGCGCCGTGTTGGCCCGGCTGCGTGGCACGTCCGTTGAGCATGTGGCCGCAGTCACATGGCACAACACACGGCGGGTTCTACCGCGCCTTCAATCGTTTCACCTTTGAGCCCCTATCAGAGCCCTTATGTCCGTTAAAAAATCCAAGGCCATCGAACTGCCAGAAGTGAACTTCTCGGAGCACGGTGACTCGCGCTATTTGCACTTGGGCACGCCATGGATTCAAGGGGCCATGAACCTCAAAGAACCCTTTGAGTTAGAGCTTGAATATGTGCAGCGCATGATGGCTGGCTTGCTGTTTTTAAAAAGCGCTTCGGTGGCAGGCAGGCACGCCATGCAATTGGGTTTAGGTGCCGCCAGCCTGACCAAGTTTTGTTACAAGAAGCTCAAGTGGACGTGCACCGCCATCGAACTCAATCCTGGCGTTTTGCACGCCTGCCGTGGCTGGTTCAAGTTGCCTGAAGACGGTCCGCGCATGCGCGTCATCATTGCCGACGCGGCGCAAGAAATTCAAAGCGATGAATGGCTGGGCACGGTCGACATCTTGCATGTGGATTTGTACGACCATGAGGCTGCTGCCCCCGTTCTGGACTCCGTTGCGTTTTATCAAAACTGCCGAGCCTTGCTCACGGACGAAGGCACCATGGCGGTCAATTTGTTTGGCCGTACGTCGAGTTATGAAAAGAGCTTGGCCAAGATGGCAGAAGCTTTTGGGGAGGATGCCTTGTGGGCTTTCAAACCCACCCGAGAGGGCAACACGGTGGTCTTGGCGCA
>RFVJ01000158.1 GCA_009928125.1 Betaproteobacteria bacterium | reverse complement strand
TTGCCCGCCATGATGAACATCCAGACCACGGTACCAAGCGGCAGTGTCGTCAATGGAAAAGATAGGGTCAGCTGTACCATGAACAACAATTATTTTTCCACCTCGCTGACGTAGTCTGTCCAATTGAGTCGCGTTGGGAGGGGACATGAAAGACATGCCACTTTCTTTGTAAACATTGTCTGTTGCAAAGATCTTTGGCATTTCTATTTCAAAATTAAAGTTCAGCGCAAAAAGTGCCGCACGCGAGGTGTCCTTTGCCAAAGTCAGGTCTGAAGAGGGTGGGGTGGAGAAAATGAATCCTACTGAAACCGGGTTACGCGCTGTCCGTACTGAGTTTCTAAATTTCCACTCCCCCCATCCCGGATGTGCAATGCCCGGGTCGTAAGGAAAACCTGGATAAAACTGTTCGCCATTGGGCAATTTGACGGGTGCATAGACAGCGTTGATCACATTTTTTTGTTCTGCACTGAGGCACGTACCATCGCGGTTGGCTTTGCAAGTTGGTATATCTCTGTTGAGGTTAAAGGCAGAACGACAAGCTTCTGTATCTTGGACCAAGCCATCCACCATGCCATCAAGTGCATCGCATCGTTCCAAAATAGCGCTGGCAATCAATTGTCTTTCTGCCATCGGCAATGACGATTCATAGTCTGGCAAGCCATTGACGACTCGCGTTGATGCAACAGAATCCCATCGTTTGACATGTGACAAATTGGCAACAGAGGCGCGAGGCATGTAGATGCCTGGTGCGTTGGCCAAAATGCCATCGTAATGCTCTGGATATCGAGACGCTGCAACAAGGGCTTGGCGGCCACCATTCGAAGTACCTGCGATGTAGGAGCGATCAGGCTCTTTGCCGTAAGCTGCTTTGATCAAGGCCTTTGCCATGGGAGTCAAGGAACCAATGGCTTGATAGCCATAGTCTAGGCGAGCTTGTGGGTCACGTCCAAAGAGTGGATTTTGTGACGCATTGTGGCCGGCATCGGAACTGATGACTGCAAATCCCAGTTGCAGTCCATTGCGTAAGACGCCGCCGCTTCCCAAGGATGCGCCGCCATCGGCCGTCACGACGAACCCATCGGTACCGCCATTGGCTTGGTAGAGGAAACGGCCACCCCAATCGATGGGAAGACGCATTTCAAAACCAATCGCATAGGTTTCGCCATCGATTGAACTGATGCGACGGTTCATTTGTCCCGACACCAGACAATGCTCAGAAACGGGCTGTCCAGCGTTGGTGAGGCCCCCCGAGGCAACCATCCGAGCGGACGTGATGGCAGTATGGGGGTAGTTAAATTTGCTTAATTGATCGCACTGGTTTAGTAAAGTTGATGCTGCAGGTTTTAATTGAATCGAAGAATCTCCAGCCTTCAGTAAACTGCACGCGGACAAAATGGTGCAAGAAAGCACCGTGACGATACTGAATTTGAAAGTCATTTGCATCTTTCATGAAGGAGAACGTGATTGAAGGGCACTCGTTTGGTTCAACCATCATCGTTAATCCGAGTCAGAATTTGGTTTAATGCAGAAAATAACAAGTGGCGGTTTATTTCGGTGTTCAATGTGCGCCATCTTCATTGAAAATAGCACCACAATCCGTAACATTTGCCTGAAAACCACTCAATCGCAACATCGATCAAAACCGTGAACAGAAAAAATGGCAACCCAAAATACACAGCAGCCCAAAATCCGGCCTGCCAGGTAGGACGTGCTTCTTTCAGTTTGTGGCCCATCACAACTTGGGCACGGCGTTTTTCAAGGAATTTCTTCAACATGACTCAGTCCGTCTCTGCGCAACATGCAGGAGTGTGCCAATGATAGTTCATTGGGATGGCCACGACATCGCTGCTTGGGACGCAGTGCACGCATCTGCCGCTGCTGCACTGCAACAAGATTGGGCTTACGGCGCCAGTTTGGCCATATTGGGCGTTCCTGTGCTCCGCGCGCGCGTTCTTCGTGACGGTCAGCAGATCGCCCAAGCGCAATTCATTGTTCGCAAATGGGGCAACTTAGGGGCCATGGCCCTTTGTACGCGGGGGCCGGTTTGGTCACAGCCTTTGACACCCAAGGAAGAGGCACAAGTTTATGCAGCCATGAAAAAGTCGCTGCCACTTTCTGGCATTCGTTTCATGGCCGTTACACCGGAAGTGGCACAAGGCGAACCGCATGGCTTGCATCCCATGCGACGAATCATGTCGGGCATGTCCACGGTGATGTTGGACATTTCACCGTCACTTGAAGCACTGCGCGCCCAACTTGATCGTCGTTGGCGACACCGATTGGTGGGCGGCGAAAACAGTGAGATGGTGGTTCATCGTGTTGGCACCAATGCGGGTCAGTACCGCTGGTTGCTGGATGCCGAAATGAAACAGCGCGCAGACAAAAAACTCGATGGCTTGCCTGTTCAATTTTTTGATTTGTATGTCGACTCACGCAAACAACCTGCCAAGAACATACTGACATTGAGGGCCGATGTGGGTCGCGATCGCATTGCCGCCATGATGTTCTTGATCCATGGTGAAGCTGCCACCTACCAAGTGGGATGGACGTCAGACAAAGGGCGTGACTTGCATGCACACAATTTGATCTTGTGGAAGGGCATCGAAGCCTTGAAGGAGAGAGGCATTCGCATGCTGGACTTGGGGGGCGTCAACACCATTCGCAGCGCTGGCATTGCAAGATTCAAGATGAGCACAGGTGGCAAGGTTCTGACCTTGGCAGGCACCTACATCTGAACAGGAAGCCGACCATGTACCTGCCCAAGCAATTTGATCATCCCTCTCACGCACGTCGCATCATTCGTGAAAATCCATTGGCCAGTTTGATTTCAAACGATGACGATGGTTTTCCGTTTGTGACGCACCTTCCCATCAAATTGGAAGCCAATCCCGAAGTAGAGAACGATGCGTCCCATGACATGCTCTTGGGGCATGTTGCGAAAGGCAATCCTCATGCGCGGTACCTCCAGCAAAGACCCGAGGTTTTGTTGACCTTCATGGGACCCCATGCCTATATGTCACCTTCGGTTTATCCCGATTTGGTTCGTGTGCCCACTTGGAGTTATCTGGCCGTGCATGTCAAAGCACACGTTCGGATATTGGAAGGTGAAGAAGCCAAGGATGCCATTCTGAAACAATGCATGCGGCCTACCAAGCTGGCAACCCCACTGAAAAAGAATTGGCCGATTGGATGCGTCGTCTTGGAATGGTGGCATGACCACAGACCTGCAATGGATGCAAGAAGCCATTCAATTGGCGCAACAAGCGGGGCAAGCAGGGGAGGTTCCTGTTGGCGCCGTGGTGGTTCAAAACGGTGTGATTGTGGGCCGAGGCCGTAATGGTCCCGTAGGCTCTCAGGACCCTACCGCACACGCTGAAGTGATGGCCCTCAGGGATGCCGCCAACACACTGGGCAATTATCGATTGGAAGACTGCACGCTGTATGTCACTTTAGAGCCTTGCACGATGTGCGCTGGTGCCATTTTGAACGCTCGACTGGCACGCGTTGTTTATGGCGCTTCAGAACCTCGAACAGGCGCGGCAGGTTCCGTCTTGGACGTCTTTGCCAACACCTCGATCAATCACCAAACGCAAGTCACCCGGGGTGTTTTGGCCGATGAATGTCGTGCACTCATGCAGCAGTTTTTCAAACCCAAACGCTTGAATGCCAACCCATTAAGAGAAGACGCGCTTCGGCCGTCGGATGAATGGTTTGACGGGTTGACCGATTACCCATGGGCCGCGCATTACCTGTCTGATTTACCTGCTTTGAGTGGACTTCGCGTTCACTACTTGGACGAAAACCACAGCCAGCCCCCAACCGAACAACTGACCTATTTGTGTTTGCACGGCAATCCCGCTTGGAGTTATTTGTACCGCAAGATGATTCCAGTGTTCACTGCCCATGGCCATCGTGTGGTGGCCCCTGACCTGATCGGGTTTGGCAAAAGTGACAAGTTCAAAAAATCATCTGCGCATTCTTTTGACTTTCACCGCCAATTTTTGATTGAATTCATTGAGCGCTTAGAACTTCACAACATCGTGTTGGTGGTTCAAGATTGGGGGGGTATTCTGGGTCTCACATTGCCCATGGCCATGCCCGAGCGCTTTTCGGGTTTGCTGGTCATGAATACCACCTTGACCACCGGCGAAGAAGCTTTGTCAGAGGGTTTCTTGAGTTGGCGTGCTTGGTGCAAAGACAACCCAGACTTTGATGTCGGCAAACTTTTTTCGCGAGGCAATCGACACTTGTCTGCCAACGAAATATCAGCCTATAACCGTCCCTTTACTGACAAAGGTCACAGAGCTGCATTGCATGCTTTCCCGCCCATGGTGCCAGAACATTTGGACAGCCCTGGTGCCAGCATCGCACGACAAGCCGCAGATTTTTGGCAGCATCAATGGCAAGGACAAACCATGATGGCCATTGGCATGCAAGACCCTGTGCTGGGTGAATCCGTCATGCTCGCACTGCGCAACAAGATTCGAAATTGCCCCGAACCCATACGGTTGCCAGAAGCTGGGCATTTCCTGCAAGAACATGGACAATCCATTGCTGAAGCTGCTGTTCAGCTTTTCAAATTTAACAAGACATGAGCCACATTTACATATTTTCACCGTCCAGTGCGGTTCGCGACAAAGCGGCATTCAAGCGAGGTGTGAAGCGTCTTCAAGCGCAAGGCCATCAAGTCGAAATTGATGCAGATGCATTGAGCAGCAACATGCGTTTTGCAGGCGATGATTCAACTCGTTTGAATGCCATCACACGTGCCGCTGCCAGCGGTGCAGACATCGCCATGATTTCTCGTGGTGGCTATGGCCTCACACGACTCCTGACGCAGCTTCCCTACAAGGCCATTGCCAAAGCCATTGACAAAGGCACTCAGTTTGTTGGTTTGAGTGATTTCACAGCCTTTCAATTGGCGGTCTACGCCAAAACACATCGAATCACTTGGCAAGGCCCCGCCTTGGGTGAAGATTTTGGGCCAGCGCACGAACCCGATGACATCATGCAGGCTTGTTTTGACGATTTGTGCTTGGAACAAGGGGAGGGCACTGGCTGGCGATTCCCTGCCAATGAGCTTGCCAAACCTGTCAAAGTCAACAATGCCGTTTTGTGGGGTGGCAATTTAGCGGTCCTCACTTCCATGCTGGGCACACCTTTTTTTCCAGCCGTCAAAGGCGGTGTTTTATTTTTGGAAGATGTGGGCGAACATCCGT
>RFVJ01000157.1 GCA_009928125.1 Betaproteobacteria bacterium | reverse complement strand
TGCTGCCCCAGTAGCCTGTGAGTGCCGGATCGAACATGTCACCCAGCCAGTGCAATATCACGGGCTGTTTGGCTTGACTCAAAATTCGGTCGTACACACGTTCGTAATCGGCTGGCGATTTGGCAACACGTGCCAAGGCACGACTGGCCATCACAATCAATTTGCCACCTAATTTTTCGATGGCAGCCATTTGAAACTCATAACCCGCAATGACTTCATCAACGGTGGTGACGCTGTCTAAATTCAAATGATCCGTCCCACACCCAGAAGCCAAGAAAGCGCCAGGCACATCTTTTGCCGCGTCCAGTGAACGCTGAATCAAGGTCAAAGAGGTTGGCCAATCAAGTCCCATGCCACGCTGTGCTGTGTCCATGGCCTCGGCAACGCCCATGCCCAAGGACCATAAATGTTGGCGATAGGCAATGGTGGCATCCCAGTCCACCGCACAATCTAACCACGGATCGTGGGGCGCCAATGGATTGGCCACCACGTGTGCCGCTGAATAAGCAATGCGATTGAATTTCACACCCGCCTTCGGCTTTGAGGGTGCCGTACCTTGCAAGGTGTAGGTTTCTAGGCGGCCATCGGCATTGGGCAATTGAATTTTTTGAGACATCATCAGCCTCAAATTTTCAAAGGTGCAACATCAACCCAGCGACGCTCTTGCCAAGATTGCAGAGCTGCCTCTACCAGTTGCACACCTTTGGCGCCTTCAGGCAAGGTCCAGCGGTACGGTTCATTCTCAACGATGTGGCGAATGAAATGTTCCCACTGAATTTTGAAACCGTTGTCGTAAAACTGTGTATCAGGTACTTCCTGCCACTGATCTGTGAAGGTCATGGTTTGCTTGACATCGGGATTCCAAACGGGGCGTGGTGTGTTCACCCGGCTTTGGGCTTTGCATGATTGCAAACCAGCCACAGCAGAACCATGGGTGCCATCCACATGGAAAGTGACCAAATCTTCCCGGTTGACGCGTGTGGTCCAAGAACTGTTGACCTGCGCCACCACATGCTCGCCTTGGTGGCCTTTGAGTTCGAACGTGGCGTAAGCGGCGTCATCGGCCGTGCATGCGTAGGGCTTGTTGGCTTCATCCCAGCGCATGGGGATGTGAGTTGCCCCCAAACAAGAAACCGATTGCACTTCACCAAACAGGTTGTCCAGTACATAACGCCAGTGGCACACCATGTCCAAAATGATGCCGCCGCCATCTTCCTTGCGGTAGTTCCAGCTGGGGCGTTGAATGGGTTGTAAATCGCCCTCAAAAACCCAGTAGCCAAACTCAATGCGAACGCTCAGCATCTTGCCAAAGAAACCAGCTCTCCTGAGCATGTCCAATTTGCGCAAACCCGGTAGAAACAATTTGTCTTGAACAGCACCGTGCTTCACACCTGACTTTTCTGCCAAGCGCGCAATTTCAACGGCTTCATTCAAATTGGTGGCAATGGGTTTTTCGCAATACACATGCTTACCAGCCTGAATTGCTTTGGCCAATAAAGTCGGACGCATTTGTGTGGTACCTGCATCAAAGAAGACCGTGTCTTCTCTATTGGCCAGTGCTTTGTCCAGGTCTGTCCCAAAGCGACTGATGCCATTGGCTTTGGCCAAGGCTTCAATTTTCTCGGCATTGCGGCCAATCAAAATGGGATCGGGCATGACCTTGTCGCCATTGGAAAGTGCAACACCTCCCTGATTGCGAATGGCAACAATTGATCGAATCAAATGTTGATTCATGCCCATGCGTCCGGTGACACCGTGCATGATGATGCCTAGTCTGTGAGTGGCCATAAATTTCTCTTTTACTGAACAAGTGTTTGAATTTGTGTCTGATCAATCAAGGCGCAGGCGAAAGTCCGGCAGCTTTCACCAGGACAGCGTTGCTTTTAATTTCGTCGCGAATGTAAGCATCAAATTGCTCTGGCTTCATGGTCCAGGCATCTGCGCCCAATGCCACAAAACGCTCTTTGACTTCGGGTGTTGCAAGTGCTTTCACCACTTCGTCATTCAAGCGATTGACAATGTCACGAGGTGTTTTGGCTGGCACCATCATGCCGATCCAAAAGTTGAATTCTGACCCAGGCACTCCTGCCTCTGCAGTGGTTGGCACCTGTGGCAAAGCACTGGCACGTTTGGATGAGCCCACAGCCAAGGGGACCAATTGCCCATTTCGAATTTGACCAATGACGGGTGCAATGGGTGAAAAGTAGTAATCCACTCGGCCTGAAATGATTTCTGTGACGGCTTCACTGGAGCCTTTGAATGGAATGTTGGTCGCTTCAATCTTTGCAGCCAATTTGAATTTTTCAGCATTCAAATGGGTGGCACTGCCTTGCCCAGCAGAGGCAAAGTTCATGCTGCCTGGTTTGGCACGCGCTGCTGCTAACAATTCTTGCAATGTTTTGATGTTTTTAGAAGGCGACATCACCAGCACATTGGGCGTGCTGGAAATAGAGGTCACACCTGCAAAATCATTCAAAGTGTCGAACGGCAGTTTGGCAAAGGTCGAAGGACTGACCGTATGCGATGAAGAGTGGACCATGATGGTGTAACCATCTGCAGGGGCCGTGGCCACAGCCTGCTGACCGATGGTGCCACTTGCACCGCCGCGATTGTCAATGACCAAAGGTTGTCCCATGCTTTGGCTCATCTTGTCCGCAATGGCACGGGCAATGATGTCGGTGGTACTGCCAGCAGGAAAAGGCACGACAACCTTGATAGGTTTGCTGGGATAACTGGCTTGTGCGAACGCCGCGCCAGATGCCAATGCCGTAACGGATGCAATGAAAGCCAGCGCAAAGCGGCGTGAACGGGTCATAGAGCCTCCTAGATTTGAGCCATTGAAGACAAGCCACAACACAGACACCCGATGGAATGCACTGTTGTTGCGGACTTTCTAATTCACCAAAAAGTGAATAATTCAATTTTAGGAATGACGCCAGCGAAGCGTCAACCTGATATCAAATCTAGTTTCTCAGGACATACCCTAGGATCACTTCGCACATGTGTGACAAGCGTTCGCTCTTGGCTTTGGGGGTCATCAAGTCGCGTCCAAAGATAGCGGACAAACTTGAGTTGTTGGACAAATAGAAGTATGAAAGTGCAGCAATCGAGACATACAGTTGCAGCGGATCAATACCACCTCGGAACTCGCCAGACAAACGTCCTCGTTCCAGTATTTCACCCAGCAACTCAATCAGTGGCGAGTTCAGTGCCTGCACATTGGGTGAGGCCTGAATGTGTCTTGCTTTGTGCAAGTTTGCACTGTTGAGCAGTGTTAAAAATTCAGGATGTTCGAGGTAATAACGCCAAGTGAATTCAACCAAGGTTCGAATTGCAGCAGAGGGCTCAAGCGATTGCAAATTAAGCTTTTTCTCACTCTCACGAATCTGCTCGTAGGCACTTTCAAGCACAGCTTGAAACAACTGATCCTTGTCCGAAAAGTAGTAATAAATCAAACGCTTATTCAGGTTTGATCTCTCTGCGATTCGATCAATTCGTGCACCGCCCAATCCGAAGAGCGCAAACTCTTCGAGTGCGGCAGCGAGAATGACGGCGCGAGATCTTTCAGCGTCTCGCGTTTTGGCAATGGGGGATGGTTTAGAAGCACTCATGTTGAAATAATTAACTAAAACGTTAATTAAGTCAAGTGCTTTGTATCATCCCATCACTGGCTTGAACTGATACCCGTTACCACTGGCTTCCATCGTGCCAAACGCTGGGAACGGAAAGTGGAAGCCACCGGCCATCATTTTGTCTTTGACCAACATGTCAAAGATGCGGCGGCGGGACATACGGGCCATAGCAGGGTTCATGTCAAACAACACAGACCAATCGGGCGCACGAGCAAACAAAGACGGCACGTTGGTGATGTCGGCCACATAGGCAAACGACTGGCCTTCTGAATCCATGCGGAACAAAGTGTGACCCGGTGTATGACCGAACGCAGCCACCGATGTAATGCCTGGCGCCACAACAGCACCCGATTCAAACTTGACCAACTGATCGCCACCCAAATTGCCCAACGCACGGCGCACGCCCATGAAGGCGCCTTTCATGGCGGGGGGTGCGGCTTCCATGCGGGCATCGTCCATCCAGAATGCATGCTCTGTGGCGGGCACGTGAACGCGTGCGTTGGGGTAGACCAATTCGCCGGCTTTGTTGCGCAAGCCATTGATGTGATCACCATGGTAGTGGCTCAGCACCACGTTGTTGATGTCGGTGGCTTTCAGACCAACGGCAGCCAAGTTGGCGGCCAGTTTGCCGGTGGTGGGCGGGCCGTTGTCGGCAAAGCCGGTGTCAAACAAGTAGCGCTGATCGCCATTGATCAACAAGAAGGGGGTGTAAGGCACATCGATGTAATCGGTGGGCAGGTTTTGGCTGGCCAGCAAAGCTTTGACTTGCTCGAGGGGGGCGTTGGTCACAAACTCTTCGCCCAGTGGACGGCGCACGGCACCATCGTTCAAGGCGATGATTTCCATCTTGCCTAGCTTCATGCGCTTGTGGCCAACGGCAGGCAGGTCGGGCAAGCCGAAGTTGGGGGCCGACTGTGACCACACCGATGAGAAAGTAAGAGCGGATGCGCCGGCAATGCCAGCACCCAAAAACAAGCGTCTGTCTAACATGGTGAAGTCTCCTCAGTTTTATCAAACGTCAATATACCCATGGCGTTCTAGAGCGCGCACCGTTCTTTCAGAATATCCCTTTCAGGGGTATGACACTTACAAGCCCTGAACGGCCACCAATCTGGCGCGACTGCATTCATCGCGAATGCTTTTAAGGCTCTGGTAGATGGGCCCGTTGTAAAAACTTTCAAACGCGGCAATGTCGGGAAATTCCAAAATGACAATGCGCCGAGGCTCCCAGTCGCCTTCGTAAACACGGTGCTCGCCAGCACGCGCCAAGTACTTGCCACCTGCAGCCTCTAGGGCAGGTTTGACGCCCGCCATGAACTCTTGGTAACGGGTTAAGTCAAAAATTTCCACGTCAAAAATCACATAAGCACTCACGGGGTCTCCTTCTTTTGAGGGGCTTATTGGTCAGTTGATTTGTGCGCTTAAATATTACACTTGAAATACTGTATTTTTATACAGTATTATTCAGGCATGACAAGCCCCCAGCCCATTCCTTTAGACGCCATCGCCCCCAAGCTGTGGCTCAACATGTGCACCTGGAAAGTGCCCGCTGGCTTTCCCTCGCCCGCAGCCGACCACACGCAAAAACGCATTGACCTCAATGACCACCTCATTCGCA
>RFVJ01000156.1 GCA_009928125.1 Betaproteobacteria bacterium | reverse complement strand
TCGCCACCAGACCGAAGTCCGTGCTGCCGTTCGACTTGCATGTGTAAAGCATTCCGCCAGCGTTCAATCTGAGCCAGGATCAAACTCTATAGTTCGATCTTGAATTTTTTCGCTCTTTCGAGCAACTCATAAAAACGGAATTGAAGTGAACTTCACTTCTATTCTCATGAGCGTTTGTAAGTCAGTTAAGACTTAGTTCCGTAGAACTTGGCAATCGCCATCAAACGCCCACGCTTATCGGCTGTATATTTTTAAAGAACTCTGCTTGCAATTTGCAACACTGAGTGTTGTTTGCTTGCGTCTTGCTGTGATCAGCGAAGCCTTGCAGTGTAGCACTGTTTTTCAGTGCTTTTGCAAAAAATTTAAAAATTTTAAAAAAATTTTCAAAGCTTTTGCAATTTGTTGCTCGGGGCCTGTTCCGATTTGCTGCTGAGTTGTTAAAAGCAACTCTTTACAGCGAAGCCTTGCAGTCTAACACGGTTTTTGTCGTTGGCTGAAAAAAATTTGAAGTTTTTTCAATTTTTTTCAGTTTTTATGACCTGTCAAATTTAAAAACTTTTTGAGAGTTTTTGGTTTTGACACAAACCTGGGTGCATTCTGCTCGGGGCTTTCCCGACTTGCCAATCAACATGTGTTTTTTAGCGAAGACCGCGACTATAGCACAGTTTTTTTGAAGCGTGCAAGCCCCCTTGGAAAATTTCTTGCTCCTCATAATGCAGACATGGCACTCATTACTTTATTGGACGCTTCATTGGCCTACGGCCATGTGGCACTCTTGGATCATGCAGACTTTGCACTCGAACCTTCCGAGCGAATCGGCCTGATTGGCCGCAATGGCACAGGCAAATCTTCCTTTCTGAAAATACTGGCCGGCATGGCACACGCCGACGATGGCAACCTGCATGTCCAGCAAGGCCTTCGCATTGCCTATGTGGCGCAAGAGCCCTTGTTAGAAACTGATGACACGATTTTTGAATCTGTGCAACGTGGCCTCGCACCCGTGATGAAGTTGATTGATGACTACAGCAATTGCATCGGTGACTTGGACACGTTGCAGAGTCAAATCGAATCACTGGACGGTTGGGGCTGGGCGCAACGCGTTGATGAAACATTGCATCGACTGCATTTGGACCCATCCGCCAAAATTGGCACGCTTTCGGGCGGCAATCGAAAACGTGTGGCCTTGGCACAGGCACTGGTCACACAACCCGACGTCTTGTTGTTGGATGAACCCACCAACCACCTGGACTTGGATTCCATTGCTTGGCTAGAGCAATTGCTGCTCGACTTCAAAGGCAGTGTCGTGGCGATCACACACGACCGCGCTTTTTTGGACCGCATTGCCACATGCATTGTGGAATTGGACCGTGGCAGGCTTCGAAGCTTTCCAGGAAACTTTGCGCAATACCAAATCAACAAAGAAGAACAGTTGGCCCAAGAGGCCGTGATCAGCGCCAAGGCCGACAAACTGTTGGCCCAAGAGGAGGTGTGGATTCGCAAAGGCGTAGAAGCGCGGCGCACACGCAGCCAAAGTCGCATTGCACGTCTCGAAAATTTGCGCGCCACGCGCAGTGCCCGAAGAGAACAAGTGGGGCGTGTCCGCATGGAAGTTGCGTCCGGTGCACCCAGTGGCAAATTGGTGGCCGAGTTGACCGATGTGTGCAAATCTTTCACGTCAGCCGACGGCGATGTCAAAGTGATTGTGAAAGACTTTACCGCCACCTTGTTGCGCGGCGACAAGATCGGCTTGCTCGGACCCAATGGCGCCGGCAAAACGACGCTGTTGAAAATGATCCTCGGTGAACTTCAAGCCGACAGCGGCAACATTCGCCAAGGCGCCAACCTTCAGGTGGCCTACTTTGATCAAATGCGCAACGCCTTGGACCTCGAAGCGACGCTCGAAGATTTCATCAGCCCAGGCAGTGAGTGGATTGAAATTGGCAACAAGCGCCAGCACGTGAAGAGCTATTTGGGTGACTTCTTGTTCTCACCCGCACGGGCCAACTCGCCTGTGAAGTCTTTGTCGGGCGGAGAGCGCAACCGCTTGCTGTTGGCCAGACTCTTTGCGCGCCCTGCAAATGTGTTGGTGCTGGACGAACCCACCAACGATCTGGACATCGACACCTTGGAACTGCTTGAAGAATTGTTGCAAACCTACGAAGGCACCGTATTCTTGGTCAGTCACGATCGGTCGTTCATGGACAACGTGGTGACCAGCATCATTGCCTGTGAGGCCAGTGATGCGCATCCTGGTTTTTGGCGAGAGTACGAAGGCTCCGTTCAAGATTGGCTGACGCAATCGCAGCGCAGCCAAGCGATTCAAGCGCAAAACAAAGCAGCGGCGGCCAAGTTGGCGGGCACGCCACAAGGCACCAGCAGTGCAACTGCCAAAGCACCGGCACCCACGGCAGCCACACCGCCCGTTGAAAAAAGCACCACCAAACTCAGCTACAAAGAACAACGCGAGTTGGACAGCCTGCCCGGCTTGATTGAGTCACTGGAAAATGAGCAGAAACAAATCCGATTGACCTTGGAGGACAGCAGTTTGTTTGCCACAGATCCTGCAAAGGCGACCGCTTTGTACGCGCGAGATGCTGAAATTGACACAGCATTGATGGCAGCGCTTGAGCGTTGGGAAACGCTCGCTGTCAAATAAGGGTGGCCTGTCCACAAGCTCACCTCATCTGCATTGCACCCCATGAATTTCATCCTGAGCTCTGAAGAACTGACCGCCTTGTTGATCTTGTCGACAGCGGCCAGCTTTACACCCGGGCCCAACACCACCTTGTCGACAGCGCTGGCCGCCAACCAAGGCTTGCGTTCGGCCATGCGATTCATCTTGGCAGTGCCCGTGGGTTGGGGTTTGTTGTTGGGGCTTTGCATGGCGGGTCTCGGACATTTGGTGTTGGCCATCCCCGCTTTGCGCTGGGTGATCACCTTCAGCGGCACTTTGTATTTGATGTGGATGGCCTATCGCCTGTGGGGTACCCGAGAATTAAGCCAAGCCAACGAAGACCGTTTGACGATCACCTTCTTTCAGGGCGTGGGGGTTCAATTTCTGAACATCAAGGCATGGATGCTGGCACTGTCCATCGTGGCAGGCTGGGTGGCGGGTAAAGAAGATGCCTTGGGCAGAAGCTTGGTGCTTTTGCCCCTCATGATGGGGTTTGGTTTGGTCAGCAATTTGACCTATGCTGTGATGGGCAGCCTGCTGCGCCAATGGTTGGCACAAGGCATCCGCTTGCTGGTGTTCAACCGTTGCATGGCGGCGGCTTTGGTCTTCACGGCCCTTTGGATGTTGAAAACAAGTTTTTAGAAACGGATCGATCGCATGACCACGAGAGCCTTCAAACAAGTGGATGTGTTCACATCGCTTGCCTATCTGGGCAATCCTGTCGCCGTGGTCTTGGACGGTACGGGCCTCAGTGATGCGCACATGCAAAATTTTGCGCGCTGGACCCAATTGAGCGAGACAACGTTCCTCTTTCCACCCACGCCAGAAGCCCAATCACAAGGTGCTGACTACCGAGTGCGCATCTTCACGCCGGGTGGTGAATTGCCTTTTGCGGGTCACCCCACATTGGGCAGTGCGCGGGCCTGGTTGGAAGCCGGGGGACAGCCCCAGCAAAAAGGGGTGATCGTCCAAGAGTGTGGCGTCGGCTTGGTTCGCATCGTGTCGCAAGAAGGCCGGTGGGCATTTGCAGCACCGCCTTCACAGCAGCGCGCCATCCCAGAGGACACATTGCCTGGGCTTGTCAAAGCACTTGGCATTGCGGCCCATCAGGTGATCGCTTGCCAAGTTTTGAACAATGGACCTGAATGGTGGGCGTTTTTGTTGGACAGCACCGAAACCGTTCGCCAGCTGTCACCCGATCATTTGGCTTTGAAACAATGGGGCATCAAGGTCGGCGTTGCCGCCATCACGTCGCACGAAGAGGCAGATTCAGGTTTGCTGATTTCACGCAGCAATCGCGAATCGAGGGCATTTGTGGGCAGAACTTCAAACGCTCACGCATCGCTCATGGCCAACAAAGAACCCCACTTGGAAGTGCGCGCTTTTGCCGCCGCTGTCGGCATCACGGAGGATCCTGTGACAGGCAGTTTGAATGCCTCCTTGGCGCAATGGCTGATCGGTTCGGGCACGTTGCCTGCGCCCTACCTGGCGAGTCAAGGTCAAGCATTGGGCCGGCAGGGGCGGGTGTACATTCAACAAGATTCGCAAGGCCAAGTGTGGGTCGGTGGCGACACCGTGGTCTGCATTGAAGGCCATGTGGCGTTAGACTGAACACCATGGGACAACTGACATGGGTGCGTCACGGACAAGCTTCCTTTGGCGCTGAAGACTACGATCAACTGAGTGATTTGGGCAAGCGCCAGAGCATTCGTTTGGGACAGTATTGGAAACAGGCCTCAGCGCATCGACCGGATGCTTTGAGTTTCGACGCCGTGCTGATGGGCAGCCTGAAAAGGCACCGTCAAACTTGGGAGGGCATTGCTGAAGGTGCCGAACTGAACATGACGCCAGAAGTTTGGCCTGCGCTGAACGAGTACGACAGCCATGCCCTGATTGAGACGGTGCATCCCATGCCTTTGGCCAAACCCGATACGCCCGAGATGTACAAGCACCATTTCCGCTTGCTGCGAACCGCCTTGCAAAAGTGGATGGCAGGCGAAACCCATCCAAAGGGCATGCCCCGCTATGCTGAATTTGCAAAAGGCATTCAGGATGTGTTGCAACATGTCCGAACGCATCACCAAGGCCGGGTGTTGGTGGTGTCAAGCGGTGGCCCCATTTCAACCGCTGTGGGCTTGGTACTGGGTGCCCCTGCAGACACAGCCATTGAGCTGGAATTTGCTTTCTCTCCCTCCAGGCACATGCTGCTGTCCTATAACAACTTGCCTCATTTGGAAGACGCAGCGCATCACAACTGGGTGACTTACGCTTGACACGCAGGGATGGCGTTTATCCCTATAAGATCGCTGCTTTTTTATTGTCAAAATGACAAGTATGCAACCCCAACCCTCGCAACCTTCAATTGCCACGAGCACTCGGGGTATTCGCTTTAGGCAAGATGTCACTGGTAGCTGCAAGAATTATTTGGCTGCACAGGGCATCCTCCAAGATGTGGTCGTTGAATCGACGGCCGGCATGACCCGATGCTACATGCAAGAGCGTTGGACATCGAGGTTTGCACCCCATTTCAACACCTTGTCCTTGCACTCGCACGCCCAAAATTTAACGCAAGAAATT
>RFVJ01000155.1 GCA_009928125.1 Betaproteobacteria bacterium | reverse complement strand
TGAAGCTGAAGCGGTCTTTGTTGCCAGGCCACCAAAGCACCTAACAACAGCGCAGCCGCTGAAAAAACCAAACCCCGCTGCAAACCACCAGGACCATCGGCAATCCAACCTACAACGGTGGGCCCCACAATTTGCCCCACCGCAAACACCACCGTGAACGCACTGATGCCAGAAGCCCATTGTGCTGCTGGCAAATTGTGTTTCACCATGGCGGTGGTCGATGCCACCACCGACAAAAATACAGCGCCAAACAAAACACCCGACAACAACATGGCGGGCCATGCAGAGGTCAAAGCAGGAATGAGCGTGGCCACACTCAACAACGCATTCAAAATGGCCAATGCTTGGCCGCCTTTGAAATGATTCAACAGACCCGCCCAAATTCTGGAAGACGCCACCACCGCCAAACCCAAAGCGGCATAAAAGAAAGTGATGTTGGCCGAGGACGCGCCTTGCTCACGCAAAACCGCCACCACAAAGGTCATGTAACCGATGTAGCCCACACCAAAGAGGCCATAGCCCAACAAGCCTGCTGTCCAAACGCGCCACGAAAGCGGCGTGGGTGCATTCAACGCTGTTGTTGACGATGACGCCTGATTTTCATTTGGCGGCGCCAACACGGCCGTTGATAACTCCGGCATCCAAAGGTTCAAGTGCGATCGGATCGAATAAAGCGCAGCACTGATGGCTGCGCAAACGAAGGCCAAACACCACCACGCCCATGACCACGTGGGCTGCGCTTGGTTGTACCCGGCCATCGCAATGGCCGCGGGCACACACAACGCTGAAATGACAATGCCCCAACCCGTACCGCCATAGTAAATCCCCAACAGCAGACCCGACTGAGAAGGCAAGTGGGCGCCCAGTCTGGCGGCCAACAACCCCCCCGAGACAAAGACAGCCGCGCTGGCCACCCCCGCCAAAAAGCGTTGCAACAACAAATACAAAGCCCATGTGAAAAATCCCGTTAAAGCCATCAACACAGATGCCAAAACAGAACCCACGATCAACACACGAACCGCGCCCCAGCGTCTAAGGAACCACGGCGTCAGCAGCGCCCCCGCCAAATAGCCCAGCGCATTGAAAGTGTTCATGGCACCTGCTAAGGTGTAGGTCCACGACAAATCTTCTCGCATGGGTGGTAACAAAAGTGCGTAGGCAAACAGCCAACCACAGCGACGTCCATAACCTGATACTTTGTGACATGAAAAACTTATTTGAACCTTGCCAAGCGGGCGCACTTCAATTGGCCTCACGCATTGTGATGGCGCCGCTCACGCGCAATCGAGCACCCAACGCAATGCCCAATGCACTCATGGCTGAATACTATGCGCAACGTGCCAACCCCGCAACCGGTGCGGGCCTCATCATCACAGAAGCAACCGCCATCAGTCACCAAGGTCAAGGCTATGCCGATGTGCCTGGCATCTGGTCAACTGAACAAGTCAATGCATGGCAAGCCATCACGCAAGGCGTTCATGCCAAAGGCGGAAAAATCGTGATGCAACTCTGGCACGTTGGCCGAATTTCACACACCAGCTTGCAACCCGGCGGTCAAGCACCCGTTGCACCTTCTGCCATCACGGCCAAATCAAAGACCGTATTGATCGTGGACGGTGTCCCCAGCTTTGTGCCAACATCCGAGCCTCGCGCACTGCGCTTAGACGAGCTGCCTGGCATCGTGGACGATTACCGCAAAGCCGCTCGCAACGCCATCGCTGCAGGATTCGATGGTGTTGAGGTACACGCGGCCAATGGCTATTTGATCGATCAGTTTTTACGCGCTGACAGCAACCATCGCACAGATGCATACGGCGGCAGCATTGAGAATCGCGCTCGGCTTCTGAAAGAAGTGATGACCGCTGTGTGTGAGGAAATTGGCGCAGGTCGCTGCGGCATTCGAATTTCCCCAGTCACGCCAGCCAACGATGCCAGCGATGCAAGGCTCAACGGGTGCCGCCAGGGATTACCAACAAGGCGATCACGCTTTTGATTACAAAGCCATGAAAGCGGCCTACCAAAAGGCGGGCGGCAAAGGCGCATGGATGCTGAACAATGGCTACGAGCGCGATTTGGCCGATCAAGCCTTGCAAGCCGATGCCGATTTGATTGCCTTTGGAAAATCTTTCATTGCCAATCCAGACTTGGCTGCACGCTTGAAACAAAACGGCCCCTACAACACGCCTGATCGTGCAACGTTTTATGGTGGCAAAGAAGTCACCGACTATCCCACGTTGACCAACGCTTGCTGACCAACGGCAAAAGCACCTGTTCGCATCATCCCAAGCCAATCGGCGCAGGTGCTTTGCTCACAATTCGACTGAAGAGTTTTTCAAATGCGGGACCGGGTGGGTACTTGCCCGTCAAGGGGTCGGCGTTGAGATCAAAAGCTTGATCGACTTCAACCCAGTCCTCGTCTGTCAGGGCATTTTGCGCTGCGGGCAAAATCACCGTTTCTTCTAAGCGCATGTGATCTAAATAAGATTCCACATAGGGGCCCAAGGCATTCTCGAAAGCAGCCTTGCGGGTATTTCCAACCATTTCCCATGCCAGTAACAAATGAAGCAAATCGCGCACGGCTTTTTCGCTGTGCATGTGATCACGCTCAAGGCGATCGATGGCGCCCCTCACCTCCGGTGCTTTTTTGGCGACTTTAGGAAACAACAAATTTGATTCTTTGGGGTGATGCAATTGCTCAGGAAATTCGTCGATGTAAAACAACATCGCTCGCATCACCTCGAAAAATTGTCCAGCGTCTTCTGCGGGCCCACGCTCCATCATTTTCATCATGGCGTGCAGCATGGCCGCCAAGGAGGCATGCTCATCGCGAATGATGTGAAGGCTTCTTTTTTTCATAAGGCTCTGGCTTTCCTTGCACTTGGGCATCAACGTCTGATTGACCAAAGCGTTCAGTTTGCGGTGAATTTCAAATTTAGAAAATGATGTAGATCAAGAAAAACATGCAAAATCTTGTCTGATGAACACAGCGCTAACTTCTTTTCAAGGTCGTCGGGTCGAACAACAAGTTCAAGGACAAGCCACGCGCGATGGCGACGGCGTCAAACTGACGCGCGTCCTGACGCAAGCGCATCAACGCCGCTTAGATCCTTTCCTGATGCTCGATAACTTTGGCAGTGACGATCCCAAAGACTATGGTGGCGGCTTCCCTGACCATCCACACCGTGGCTTTGAAACGGTCACTTACATGATTGCAGGCCGCATGCGTCACAAAGACAGCGCGGGCCATGAAGGCTTGCTTCAAAACGGTGGTGTTCAATGGATGACTGCAGGCAGAGGGGTGGTGCACAGTGAAATGCCGGAGCAAGAGGATGGTGTGATGGAAGGCTTTCAACTTTGGCTCAATTTGCCAGCGCGAGACAAAATGTGCAAGCCAAGCTACCAGGATATTCAAGCTGAAAATATCCCTGAGTTTTCAACACAAGACGGTATCAAAGTTCGTGTCATAGCAGGTCAATCACATGGCATACAAGGTGCTGTTCAGCGGCCCGTTGCTGAATTTCCAACCGATGCGCTGTATTTGGACATTCATTTTGAAAACGACGCCTCGTTTCAACAAGCATTGCCTGTCCAACACAACGCTTTTTTGTTTGTTTACCGAGGCTGTGTGAATGTCATCGGCGCTTCAGAAAACTCCCCTGTCACATTGCACCGAATGGCCATTTTGCGCAATGAAGGCGACGGGGTTGAAATTCAGGCGACTGCAGGCAGCAAAGTTTTGTTGATTGCTGGACAACCCTTGAACGAACCTATTGCGCAATATGGTCCTTTTGTCATGAACACGCGCGAGGAGCTCATTCAAGCAGTCGATGATTTCAGAGCGGGTCTTTACAATTCCTGACAATGTCTGCAAAGAAGAGACACATGAACTTGTGACACTGCAGGTGGTCCTTTGACAGCTTATGCAAGCCTTGCTTAAACCCGTCGGAGGCCTTTGACTCAAAGGAGATCTCATGACCGCTTTTCACCGCACTGTGCTTTCTACTGCCCTCTTGATCACTTCCAGCATTCATCTGACTGGCTTTGCACAGCCTGCCAATCCCTCTCAAGGTGCTCGTCCCATGATGGACTCGGCGCAAATGGCGTCTCACCGTGAAGCACGGCATCAAAAACATTTGAATGATCTGAAATCGTCCTTGCAACTGGATTCAACGCAAGAGAGCGCATGGCAAACTTTTTCTGCAGAAATGAAAACACCAATGAAACGTCCTGCAAGACCCCAGCCAGCAGAGATGGAAAAAATGACCACGCCAGAAAGAATTGACAAAATGATGGCACTCAAGAGTGAAAGGGATGCAGAAATGAACAAACGCATGACCGCAACCAAAACCTTTTATGCGAGCCTGAATCCTGCGCAGCAAAAACTATTTGATGCACACACTCACAAATTCATGAAACATGGACCCATGGGACACCATGACAAAATGCGGCCATGATCTGGGGACTGACTGAAGAACAAATTGCCACCTACGGGCTGACCTTTGGTGTGACAGCCTTCATGCTGTACATGCTGTTCATCATTGGTCAATTGGCTTGGGAGTCCAAAGCTGGAAAATTTGGAACCTTTGTTCTTTTCCTGGGATTGGCTTTTGGCATGGTGGGTTTTGTTGCAAAAGCGGGTATCCAGTGGTTCCTTGAAAAATAAAATTGTCAACGCACAAACTTGTGGACAATTTTTGAATAACCAAACAGTTATCCACAGAAATTGATCTTTTCAAAACTTGTTCATGCTGGCGTGACACCAAGAAAGCAGTGCCATGCACACCCTTCAAAATAATCCAATGCATTGATCTGTAAAGAAAAAAGGGACTTGTCCACAAGACAAACCCCTCTCTATCTACTACTACTATGTATTAATCTATATCAAAGAAGAATACAAAGCCAAAGTCAGCAGTCAAACTAAATGGATTTTCTAAACGCATCCATGCTGTTTTGCCACTGCACCATCGCTGCAGACAAGTTTCGCTCTTTCACATGTCCAAAACCTTTGATCTGCTCTGGCACTTTTGCCAATTGCACAGCCAGTGCATGGTTGTCCGCAGTTAAAGATGCCAGGACTTCAGTGACAGCGTCTTTGTATTCCTGAATCAATGCACGTTCAGTTTGACGCTCTTCGGTTTTGCCAAAGATGTCGAACGCTGTACCCCGCAAAAACTTGAGATGCGCCAGTGCTTTGAAAACCAGCAAGGTCGAAGGACTCATTTTTTGCTTGATCAAATGGCCCTTCTCATTGCGTTTTGCAAGCAAGGGAGGGGCTAAGTGGTAGAAAACTTTGAAATCGCCTTCAAACTGGGTTT
>RFVJ01000154.1 GCA_009928125.1 Betaproteobacteria bacterium | reverse complement strand
GGGCTCGGGTCAATCGGTGCCCGCCTTGGTGGGGGGGCAGGTTGAATGCTTGTTCTCAGCCTTGCCTTCCTTGGCAGGTTTTGCCAAAAACAACCAAGTCAAAATTTTGGGCAGCAATGCAGGACAACGCTCATCCTTGATGCCGCAAGTGCCCAGCATTTCTGAAATCATTCCCGGTTTTGATTTTGCCGTCATCATTGGCGCGCTGGCGCCAGCCAATGCACCTGCTGGTGCCATCGCACGGTTGAGTGCAGAGGCCGCAGCGGTCAAAAGTCATCCCGAACTTTTAACCACCTTGGGCACTGCGGGCATTGACGCTGTGGGCAGCACAGCTGCCGACTATGGCAAAGCCATTCAGTCTGAAAATGAACGATTGGCCAAGGCGGTTGCATTGGCTGGCTTGAAACCAGAATAAGGAAACCCCATCATGGCCAAATTGCCCCTCAGCTTTGCTTGCTGGAATTACGATCGCACACGTGCTCTCATGGACGGCAGTGTTCAGGTCGACGGCATTGACTTGAACTACCTCAACTTGCCTGTGGAAGAAACCTTCTTCCGCATGGCGCGTTTCCGTGAGTTCGATGTCTGCGAAATGTCGCTCTCATCGTATTGCGTGTCTTTGCACAAACCCGATCGGCCGTTCATTGCGATTCCGGTGTTTCCCTCGCGTTTTTTCCGTCACTCTTGCATCTATGTGAATGCCAACTCGGGTATCCATGAGCCCAAAGATTTGATCGGCAAACGCATTGCCAGCCCCGATGCCCCCGTGTGGATCCGCGGTATTTTGCAAGATCATTACGGCGTGCCTGTGGATGCACAACCTTATTTGTTTGGCGGTGAAGAAGAAACAGGCCGCATTGAAAAGCAAAAACTCAATTTACCGCCCAACATTCAAGTCCACCCCATTGCGCCGCACCAAACGCTGTCGCAAATGCTGCACGACGGCGAACTCGATGCGCTCTATACCGCGCGCATGCCCTCGTCATTCTTGAAAGGCGATGGCAAGGTCAAGCGTTTGTTTGAAAACTATGTGGACATTGAGCGCGCGTATTACCGGCAAACCAAAATTTTCCCCATCATGCACACCGTGGTGATTCGCCGTGAAGTGTACGAAGCCAATCGTTGGATTGCGCAGTCACTCACCAAAGCCTTCATTGAAGCGCAGCGCCGCACCTACGAAGATTTGTACGAAACCGCAGCACTCAAGGCCATGTTGCCTTGGTTGACCGCCCACGTAGAAGATGCACGACGCGAGTTCGGCAACGATTGGTGGTCGTATGGTTTGGAACACAATGTGAATGTCTTGGAAACTTTCACGCGTTATCACCATGAACAAGGGTTGTCGCCCCGAAAACTCAGCCCGCAAGAGTTGTTTGCACCAGAGTCGCTGGAAGCTTTCAAGATCTAAACCCCTTCGCGCTGCGTGAATTCATGCGCGCGAAATTCACAAGGCCCGCCTGATGGATATTTTGCTCAACACCGACACGGTGTTGATCGTTGCAGCTTGTGCTGCAGCGATCCTGTTTGGCGGCATCGTCAAAGGTACCTTGGGCGTTGGTTTGCCCTTGTTTGCAGTGCCCATCATGTCGCTCATGATCGGCAGCACCCAAGCCATTGCGCTTGTGGCTGTGCCTGTGCTGGTTTCCAACATTTGGCAGGCATGGCAAGAGGCCAGTTGGAAAGCCAGCCTCCAACGCTTTTGGCCGTTGATGCTCACGCAAGCAGTCATGACTGTGTTTGCAGTGCACTGGACTTTGTCTTTCAGTGTGAAGCAACTCAACATGCTGGTGGCTTTTGCCGTGGTGCTGGCGGTTGTCTCTATGTTGTTCAAACCCAGTTTTCAAATTCCGCCGACAAAAGAGCGCTGGGTCGGCGCCTTGGTCGGCACTTTGTCGGGCATGTTGGGCGGCGTTTCTTCCCTGATGGGGCCGATCCTGATCAGTTACATGATGTCATTGAAGTTGCAGCGCGATGAGTTTGTGGGCTGCATCAGTGTCATTTACCTGAATGCTGCTTGGCCGCTGTACATCGCCATGTATGGCTTTGGGCGTATGGAGTTGATAGACCTCGGCTATTCCATTTTGGCTTTGGTGCCCATGGCCTTGGGTTTGAAAACAGGCCAAAAGTTGCGTCACCGACTGAGTGAAGACGCTTTCAGAAAAGTGCTGTTGGCCTTTTTGGTGTTGGTGGCCAGTTTGTTGGTGTTGCGTTAAAGCCTGTCGTGCGCTTTAGAAAACCCACAACAACAATGACGTCATCACCACATAGCGCAGAAACTTGCCAATGGCCATGTAGATGGCGCAAGGTAACAGGGGCATTTTGAGCCAACCCGCCACAGCGCAAAGCGGATCCCCAACCCCAGGTAACCAAGACAACAAACAAGCCTTGGGGCCCATTTTTTCAAGCCATGCCAAGGCTTGACCGTGAAAATGATCTCCCCAGCGCGTGCGCTCAGTGTTTGTGGCGTGTTGCTTTTTTCTGACCAGGTCCACAGCTTGGTGTGCCCCGTAGCCCATCCACCAACTGACGATACCGCCCAAGGTATTGCCTGCGGTGGCCACCCCAATGGCCGGCCAGAACAAGTCGGGATTGATTTTGATCAAGCCGAAAACGGCGGGTTCAGAGCCCAATGGCAACAGGGTGGCTGAGATGAATGAGATCAAGAACACAGTCGACAAACCGTGTTCTGGAAATGCCAGCCAAGCCAAAAGCTGTGTGAGGTAAGGGGTGATCCAGTCTTCCATGCCGACAGAGTGTAGCCAAAGGTTTCAATTTTGAAATTTCTTTGAAAATAATGCCCTTGCTCAAAAATTAAGCAATACAATCGTGCCTCCTTTTTAAGCAGTCCGCTTCACCTCCGACCCCTTTCCCCATGCAAATCGGACCTTATGTCTTGCCCAATGCGGTGTTTGTGGCGCCGATGGCTGGCGTCACCGACCGGCCGTTTCGCCAACTGTGCAGGCAGTTTGGCGCAGGCTATGCCGTGAGCGAAATGGTCACGTCTCGCAAAGACTTGTGGAAAAGTTTGAAGACTTCGCGTCGCGCCAACCATGACGGCGAGCCTGGCCCTATTGCCGTGCAAATTGCGGGCACCGATGCCCCCATGATGGCGGAGGCCGCCGCTTACAACATCGATCAGGGTGCGCAAATCATTGACATCAACATGGGGTGTCCTGCAAAAAAAGTTTGCAACAAATGGGCGGGTTCTGCACTCATGCAAAACGAAAGCCTGGCCATTGAAATTGCCGAGGCGGTGGTGGCTGCATGTGCGCCGCGGGGTGTGCCCGTCACATTGAAGATGCGCACGGGGTGGTGCGACACAGAGAAGAATGCGCTCACCTTGGCCAAAGCCTTTGAAAGCGCTGGCATTCAGATGGTGACTGTGCATGGTCGCACCCGCGAGCAAGGCTACAAAGGCTTTGCCGAATACGACACTGTGGCGGCCGTCAAAGCGGCGGTCAAAATTCCGGTGGTCGCCAATGGCGACATTGATTCACCCGAGAAAGCATTGCAAGTTTTAAAAGCCACTGGCGCCGATGCCCTCATGGTGGGTCGTGCCGCCCAAGGGCGTCCTTGGATCTTCCGTGAGATCGTTCATTTCCTGGCAACGGGTGAACATTTGGCGCCACCCTTGGTGGCCGAGGTCAAGCGTGCATTGCTTGACCATTTGCAAGACCACTATGGCTTGTACGGTGAACTCACCGGTGTGCGCTCTGCACGCAAACACATAGGCTGGTATGTGCGTGACCTGCCCGGGGGCGATGTGTTTCGAGACCACATGAACACCTTGGAAACGGCTGAATTGCAATCGCGCGCCGTGGCAGATTTTTTTGAAGAAATGGCAGCGCGCATCGAGCGCATGCCGAAGGCTGTGGCGGGCATTCAGCCTGACTTGGCCCTGGAGACGATGGAATGAGCAAGAAGAAAATAGACGAGTGCATTCGCGACAGCTTGAACGCTTACTTTCATGACCTGAACGGCGTCGAACCACACGGCATGTACGACATGCTGTTGAACGCTGTTGAAAAACCATTGCTGGAGGTGGTCATGCAACAAGCAGACCAAAACCAATCGCGCGCTGCGGAGTGGCTGGGCTTGAACCGCAACACTTTGCGCAAGAAACTGATCGAACACAAACTATTGAAATGAACAAAATGAAAGCATTGATTTCTGTCTACAGGCGGTACAGCCAAGTTGTTGGCTGAGCAAGGTCTGCCTGTGACCGAGGTGGCCCAAGTCACTGAGTTCCCAGAAATGTTGGACGGCCGCGTGAAAACTTTGCACCCCAAAGTGCATGGTGGTTTGTTGGCACGTCGCGATGTGCCTGAGCACATGGCGGCCTTGAAAGAACACGGCATCCAAACCATCGATTTGCTCATCGTCAATTTGTACCCCTTCGAAGCCACGGTGGCCAAGCCAGGTTGCACCTTGGAAGATGCCATTGAGAACATCGACATTGGCGGCCCTGCCATGGTGCGCAGCGCCGCCAAAAACTGGAAAGATGTGGCCGTACTGACCGACGCTTCTCAATACGCCACCGTCTTGGAAGAACTCAAAACCAGCGGCAAAGTGTCTGATCAAACACGCTTTGCGTTGTCTGTGGCCGCCTTCAATCGCATCAGCAATTACGACGCAGCCATCAGACTTGGAAGAAGGCACACGCACCGAATACCCCGCACAGGCCAATGGCCGCTTTGTCAAATTGCAAGACTTGCGTTACGGTGAGAACCCTCACCAAACGGCTGCCTTTTACCGCGACTTGTATCCAGCGCCTGGCTCCCTGGTCACAGCTGTGCAACTGCAGGGCAAAGAACTCTCGTACAACAACATTGCCGATGCCGACGCGGCTTGGGAATGCGTTAAGAGTTTTTCAGAAGCGGCCTGCGTGATCGTCAAGCACGCCAACCCTTGCGGCGTGGCAGTGGGTGCCAATGCCCTCGAGTCCTACAGCAAAGCATTCCAAACGGATCCCACATCCGCGTTTGGTGGCATCATTGCCCTGAACCGCATCGTGGATGCAGCTGCTGCGCAGCAAATCAGCAAGCAGTTTGTTGAAGTGTTGATGGCCCCCGCTTATTCACCCGAAGCGCTGGAAATTTTCAAAGCCAAGGCCAATGTGCGCGTGTTGCAAATTGCATTGCCAGAATTCAAATCAGGCGGCACACCCTTTGAGCAAGGTCGCAACGCACAAGACATCAAACGCGTGGGTTCGGGCTTGCTCATACAAACCGCTGACAACCACGAACTGCAATTGGCTGACCTCAAAGTGGTCACCAAAGTGCAGCCCACACCTGCTCAACTGCAAGACTTGTTGTTCGCATGGAAAGTGGCCAAGTACGTCAAGAGCAA